>JAGRIN010000113.1 GCA_020443245.1 Pseudomonadales bacterium | reverse complement strand
GTTTACAGTCTCCGCCGCGCGACGTGTGGTGAGCGATAACATCATCTTTTAAATCATGTACTTATCGCTAACGCGCAGTACTGGTATCGAAATTGCTGCAATCATTGTGTTCCAGGAAATCCCGAGGGGGAATCTGCGGTGAAGAAAACACTACTGGCGGCCCTGCTCCTTGTTGCGGGCCACGCAAATGCAACTGTCATCGGCGGTGTCGATTTTCCTGACGGCGCAATCAGCTTTGTCGACAACGTCGTCAGCTTCACACCCGGACCCGATGTCGCAGGCCCATACCTCGACGCGTCGAACGTCCTTGGCACGCCGGATTACACCGGCCCGGACGGCTACAACTCGGATGGCGCGATCGCGCTCGGCGACGGCGGTGTGCTGATTGCTGAGTTCGTCGATAACTCGCTGACAACCTCTGGTGACGCTGCCGCCGATCTGTGGATCTTCGAGATCGGTGGCGTTGTTGAGGCTTTCAACGTCGCCATCTCGACTGACCTCGTGCACTGGATCGAACTCGGCTCTCTTTCCGGACAACCGACCGGAATCGACATCGACCCCATTGCCGGCGTTGTCGCCGGGACGCAATATCGATACGTGCGCCTCAGCGACAATCCGGCGCTCAACCAGACCAACTCACCCTTCGGTGAAGCTGACATCGACGCAATCGGTGCCATTTCATCTGCGCCACCTGCGCCCGTACCGGCGCCCGGCGCGCTGCTTCTGCTACTCGCAGGTATCGTGAGTGTTCGTTTGGGAGCGCGGGCGCGAGGCTAATCGACTCTGTTCGAACTGCACCTCAGGCGGGGCATGTGGCTTCCGATTATCGGTGTAGCGCCTTCCGCGCACGTGAAGTCACTGCCCGGCTCACCCGTGACGGAGTTTGAACGGCTAACGTGAAACGTGCGGGAGGCGAGCTTTTGATCGCGATACCAGACTTCGATTGCCCAGTCTCCCTCGATAATCTCGTCTTCGGTATCGAAACCGAATGATGTGAATTGCGAATGGCCGGTTTGCACCCGCGCCTTCACTGCCTTTTGCATGACATGTTCAGCGCCCTCTGGGATGCCCGGTTGCGGCATACGGAATATCTCGGTGACGACGACCGAGGTGCCCCGGCGCGGTCCGTTAACCGTGTAGTAAATGCCGAAAGTGGTGCCCAGTTTTGCCGGCACTTTATCGGTTCGGGCGATACCCTTCGCGGCCACAACGTAGTCGACCTGGTTGCCGCCGCCGCGCGTCTTCACGTCAAAGACACCATAATCCTCGATCGTTGCACCGGCAACTGGCTCGCGGGCCGACACAGGCCCGCACCATATGGTGGTGATCAAACCCGGAAGCAACAGGAGCAGGAGTTGCAGCTTTCGGTGTGGACTGGTTGAGTCGTGAAGTCGGTTCGTGCGCATGGACCAACTATATCTCTGTCAGTGTCCGCTCGGGAAGCCTTGTTCATTTTATGATCAGTGCTGCGCTCAAATGAACTGAGCAATGTCGTCCAGTGACTTCTTGCCGATGACAGGTACGCGAGCGTCAGCGGCGGGATAGCCGACGACCAGCAGCAGAAACGGCCGCTCGTTGCGAGGGCGACCCAGGATACTCGAAAGAAAGCCCATCGGGCTCGGCGTGTGAGTCAGGGTGGCAAGGCCGGCGTTGTGGAGCGCGGCGATGAGCATGCCTGTCGCAAGCCCCACCGATTCGGTCGCGTAATAGTGTTTTACCTTGCGTCCTTCCGTGGTCACGCCGAAGCGTTGCTGGAAGACGGCAATGAGCCACGGCGCGGTTTCCAGAAAGGGCTTGTTGGCATCGGTGCCGAGAGGAGCCAGCGCCTCGAGCCATTCCGCCGGTGCACGTTCCTTGTAAAAGGCCCGCTCTTCGCGTTCCGCTTCGGTTCGTATCCTGCGTTTGACCGTCGCATCACTGACCGCAACGAATTGCCACGGCTGCAGGTTCGCGCCACTGGGTGCGGTACCTGCCGTCAGCAGACAGTTCTCGATGATCTCCCTTGGCACTGGCCGTGACGAGAAATCACGAACGGTTCGTCGTCTCTTCGATTGTTCCAGCCATTCCCGGGCGCGCGCAGACATCTCTTCGGGCGACCTCTCGTCAAACACGAGCGGCTGGAATACAGGTTTCACGGATGTGGTCGGCATTCTCGACAGGTTCCCGTGGTGGCAGGGCGAACCGCATTGTATCGGCGTACCGGCATGCTGTCGCGGCTGGTATAGTCAGCGAAACCGGTGGGAGAAGACAGGGTTATGGCCAAATTCAAGCTGAATGTGAATGGGAGTGACGTCGAGGTGGAAGCGAGCCCCGACATGCCGCTCCTCTGGGTGCTGCGGGACAAGCTGAAACTGACGGGCACAAAATATGGCTGCGGCATTGCGCAATGCGGCGCCTGTACGGTTCACGTCGATGGCGTCGCCTTGCGTTCCTGCGTGTTGCCTGTCTCTGCCGTTTCCGGCGCGGTGACGACGATCGAGGGCCTCGCCGGCGACGGCGGCCTGCATCCCTTGCAGTCGGCATGGATGGAGCATGACGTGCCCCAATGCGGCTATTGCCAGTCCGGTCAGATCATGAGCGCGGCTGCATTGCTTGCGAGCAAACCGCGGCCGACCGATGAGGATATCGACCAGGCCATGGCAGGCAACTATTGTCGCTGCGGCACGTACATCCGGATTCGCGCAGCGATACACAGTGCGGCGTCTTTTTATAATGCAGACGCCGGGACGATGCAGGGAGGGGCAAGCGAATGAGCAATCGCAAGATCAATCGTCGTGCCTTTTTGAAAGCGTCGGCACTCGCCGGCGGTGGCTTGATGCTCGAACTGTCGCTGCCTCGCTTTGCGAGCGCCGAAGAACTCGGGACCCTGGTCGGGTCGAAAGAGTTGAATGCCTATATCCAGATTGCGTCGGATGGACAGATTACGATCTACTCCGCCACGCCGGAGATGGGCCAGGGCATCAAGACGACCCTGCCCATGGTCATTGCGGAAGAAATGGGCGCGCGGTGGGAAGACGTCAAGGTCCTGAACGCGCCGATCGATGCCAAGAAGTTCGGGCTCCAGGGCGCGGGCGGTTCCACGTCTGTCCCGCGGTTATTCGACACCATGCGCCAGATGGGCGCTTCGGCTCGGTTCATGCTGATTGGTGCCGCGGCAGAAACGATGGAAGTCGATCGCGGCCGCCTCGAAGCACGTGACAGCAAGGTAGTCGATGCCGACACGGGCCAGAGCCTGACATTCGGCCAGTTGGCCGCCGCCGCGGTTCGCCAACCGGTACCTGAACCCGAGATGTTGTCCTACAAGGATCCGAAGTCGTACACGATCATCGGCAAGGCGATCAGTGGGGTCGATAACCTGGTTATTGCCACCGGTCGTTCTGAATTCGGTATCGACATCGATGTGCCGGGAATGAAGTACGCCTCCTATACGCGCTGTCCGCGCCATGGCGGCAGGGCGGTCAGTTTTAACGAAGCAGAGATCAAGCGCCTGCCAGGCGTGACAGACGCGTTCATCGTCGATCCCGATCCGCGTTCCGGCAAAGCCTCGATGGCGTTTCTCTCCGGGCTTGCGGCGCTGCAGGGCGGCGTTGCGATCGTGGGTGACGACACCTGGTCGGTATTCGATGCCAAGAGCAAGCTGAAGGTGAAGTGGGACGAATCCGGCGCTTCGACGGACGACTGGCAAGAAATGGTCGAGGAAGGCAAGCGCATCGCGCGTGCCGGCGGTGGAGACGTCAAAAAGGATGCCGACATCGACGCGGCGTTCACAGACAAGCAGAACAAGGTGCACGAGGCCTTCTACCAGTTTCCTTATGTCGCGCACGTCTGCATGGAGCCGATGAACTGCACCGTCGACTTCAGGCCGGGAAAAAACGGCGCACCCGATACCCTGGAGGTTTGGGTACCGAGCCAGTTCCCGGGCCAGGTGAGGGAAGTCGCGGCGAACCTGCTTGGCGTGGATCCGGCGAACGTCACAGTGCATGGCACGCGCATGGGCGGCGGTTTTGGAAGACGGGCCGTTCATGACTTCGCGGCAGAGGCGATGTCCATCTCGAAGCGTGCCGGTATGCCGGTGAAGTTGACCTGGACCCGTCCGGACGATATTCACAATGACTTCTTCCGCGTTGGTGGTTTCGAGAACCTCCGCGGGGCCATTACGCCCGAAGGTAAACTGGCGGCACTGGACCAGCACTACATCGGGTTTTCCAAAGCAGGCAAACCGGTAATCGGTTCAGGCATCGCCGGCAACGAGTTCACGATGACGGCGATGTCGAATGCCCGTGTCAGGCAGTCAATGATGGACATCGTCACGCCGTGCGGTGCGTGGCGCGCACCGGGGTCCAACACCAATGCCTTTGTGGAACAGAGTTTCTTGCATGAACTTGCCGAGCTCGCCGGCAGGGACCACGTCGAGTTCCTGCTCGAACTCATGGGCGAGCGGCGGTGGGTCGTGGACGGTAACGTCAACGTCATCAACACCGGGCGTGCGATAGACGTGATCAAGCTGGCGGCGCAGAAAGCCGGATGGGGCAAGCGTATGCCGAAGGGAAGCGGGCAGGGACTTGCGTTCTACTTCTGCCACGCGGCCCATATCGCCGAGATCGCTGAAGTCTCAGTCGATGCTGACAAGAAGTTCCGGGTGAACAGGATCACTGTTGCCGTGGACGTCGGGCCGATTATCAATCTCAGCGGCGCCATCAACCAGGTCCAGGGCGCAGTGATCGACGGCCTGTCCACGATGGCCGGGCAACAGATCACGATGTCCGGTGGCGTCATCCAGCAGGACAACTTCGATGACTACAAGGTCATGCGCATCGCGGCCGCACCCGAGATCGACGTGCATTTCATCCAGAGCGACTATGCACCGACGGGGCTGGGCGAACCCGCCCTGCCGCCACTGGCGCCGGCAGTGACGAACGCGATCTACGCCGCGACGGGCCAGCGCATTCGTTCGATGCCGCTGTCCGGTGAGGGCTACGTGCTCACCTAGACGCCATGCTGCTTGCGGTAATCTGACCAACGATCGAACGCCGCCGCCATTTCGGCGGCGCGTGCATTGGTTGCCTCCCGGATTTCCGGGTGCGTGAAGATGTAGAACTCGTCGTTCTGGATCGCATGGAGGACCATGTCGCCGACCACGGCGGGGTCGAGGGCGTTCGCGAGCAGTTCTGCCATCCGCGATTCACGTTCGCTGCCGACGAGCCCGCTGGTCAGCACGTTTGCCGCTGTGTCTTCTCCCGCTTTCAGGTTGTCCGGTCGGTTGCGACCGGAGTCGAAGATATTGGTACGCACGACACCGGGACACAGCACGGAGACACCGATGTTCTTGCTCGCGAGGTCAGCACGCATCGACTCGGAGAGACCGACCACCGCATATTTCGTCGTGGTGTAGACAGAGAGACCGGGTAGTGCGATGTGGCCCGCCATCGAGGCCGTATTGATGAAGTGTCCGCCTTCACCGTGTGACTCGATGCGATGGACGAACGTCTCGACACCGTTGATCACGCCGCTGAGGTTGACGCCGACAACCCAGTCCCAGTCCTTGTAGCTCATCTGGTCCACCGGACCGCCCACGGCGACACCGGCGTTGTTGCAGACGACGTGTACCTTGCCGAAGGCCGCTTCGGTTTCTCTCGCGGCTTGCTCCATCGCATCCCGGTCCGTGACATCGACTTTCAGCGTAATGAACTCGGCATTGCTGCCGGCGAACTCCTTGCCGACCGCATCGAGTGCAGACTGTTCGACATCAGCGATTGCAACCTTCATTCCTGCCGCGGCAAATGAACGGGCCATGGCAAGGCCCATGCCACTCGCGCCACCGGTAATGAATGCGACTTTGCCTGTTACGTCTTTCATTCGACTTTTCCCTATTCAAGAATTTGATTGTTTCAGGCGGGCAGGCCGGGCGACGGTACCCACCAGGTCACGTCGCCGTCGACGTCGACCCTCAGCGTCTTCAATTCTCTTTGCGCTGCCAACGCGCCACGCCAGAGTTCCTGCCAACAGGTGAACACCAACTCGCGTTCGTTCTGTTCGAGTCCCCGCACGACCCTTTGCCCTCGTTGGCGGACAACCGGTGCGCCGTCGTGCGTTTCTATCGATACATCGTCTCCCATGCCCTGGAACATCGATGCAAGGTATTTTGCCGCGTCCAGGACGTCGCCGTCCCGGGCGCCGACCATGGTTGCCGTCTCAGCTGAATATTGCAGCCCAATCAGGCGGGCGGCAAGCGAGCCCAGTGTGCGGGTCTCGTCGACGCCGATGACACTTGCCAGTTCACAAAGACCGTTGCGAATGTACTCGAGTGCGTAATTGCGGTTTGCCTTTTCGAGCGCTCGAGATCCCACTCACCTTCGGGCGGCTTCGGCTGCAGACTGGCGTCGTACCCTGGCGGCGCCTCGCCCTTCGCGAATTGCAGGCGCTCGTCCTCGCCGAGTTCGTGGTCGAATTCACGGAAGTAACCACAGAGTCCGAATTCACCGGTCATGTCCTCGGAGACGCACACAAAGCCGAGCCGCGGGTTACCGAGAGAAACGCCGTTGTGCGCGTACCAGCCGCGAAGGAACCCGCGGCTTACTTCGACGGGCACGCCACACAAGGTCGGGCCGTGATACATCCACCGTGGGTACCGAAAGCGAACCCACGCCTTGCGGTCGCTTTCCGGCATGTACTCCACGCCCACACCACCCATGTTGTTGGAAAGGACATGGTATTGGGCACAAGCGACCGCGTCGGGTAATCCGGTCAAACCCAGCTTCTCGAAGCTGGAGAGAAATTTCTCCAGGTGCTGGCGACGGAACAGCCGGAACATCCAGTCTTCCATGACAGCGGGACCCTTGCGGGTCGCCACCATGAGTTCGAGGCCCAGCAGGTAGGCGTGATGCAAATGCGCCTGCGCGCGAATCGCGTCAATCGTGCTCATCGAAAGCCCTCTGCACCTAGACGACGGGCGCCGTTCCACCATCGACATTGATCGCGGTACCCGTGACGTAACTCGCCGCCCCGGAGCAGAGAAAGGCAATGACATCACCCGCCTCAGTCGCTTCGCCAACCCTGCCGAGGGGTACGGACTGACCCATGCGGGCGTAATGCTCTTCGAGCGTGTAGTTCGGGTCCTTCTCGTGTGCCTGCTCCCATCGCCTGCGGTGTTGACGGCTTTTCAGCAGTCCGACGCAGACGGTGTTCACGCGGATGCCAAACTCAGCGAATTCTTTCGACCACGTCTTGGTCAACGATATACCGGCAGAGCGCGACAGCGCGGTCGGCTGGCTGCGTGCCCCCGGCGCCTTGCCGCCCGGCGTCGTGGTATTGCAAATCGCGCCGTGGGCTATCTTCAGGTGCGGCAGCGCATGACGTGTGCAGTAGATCGCGCCCATCACCTTGAGCGTGAAGTCGTCCATGACTTGTTCGTCCGTCATCTTCTCGAAACTGGCAGCGGATGACGTGCCGGCGTTGTTGATGAGGATATCGACGCGACCCCACTTTTCCACCACGGCATCGACCATCGCCTTGACGGCCGCTTCATCGCGTACGTCAGTTGCAATGCCGATGACTTCACCGTCGGTCGAGGCACGCAAGGCGTCCGCGGCGGCATCGAGGTCTGCTTGTGTCCGTGCAACGAGCGCTACTTTCGCGCCTTCGGCGGCAAGACGTTCGCCTGCCGCGAGCCCGATGCCGTCACTGCCGCCAGTGATAATGGCGACCTTGCCTGAAACGCCGAGATCCATGGAAACTCCTTTGCCTGTTGAGAGAGTGTGTGGACGGGACTGTCTCAGAATCCGTCGCGCCGGACAACTTGTTGGCGCTCAGTCCGTGGGATCAGTCCGTCGCTTGCCAGGTGAGGACCTCGCCGCCCTGCCGAAGCAGCACGGTGCCGGGAAAGACGCAAAGGCGCCAGGGCGTCAGCTTCAATACAGAGAATCCGGGCGAGTCAGGACTCTCCCAACCGGGAATGATGCGCGGGTCATAACCGACCGGCTCGGGTCCGTTCTCGAAGAGATCCCAGGCCCGCTCTTTCGTCTCGGCGTCATGTGCCCACCGGGCGTGACATTCCGCAACGCAGGTGTCGTGGCTGGGTGTCCAGTAGTTGGCGGAGAGATAAGGGCTCGCGGCAAGATGCGCGCGCTTGGTAGGCGTCGCATTCGTCGCGATCCAGCCGGTGAGCGCCGCGCCGTCCCACTCCCAGATTGGATGGAGGATTCGCGATCGTGGGCGCCCCTTTGCATCCACACTGGCAATGGTGCACCACACGATCTGATGCGCCATGTCGATGAAAGGCAGAGCAACAGATTCGAGCGTGCTCATGTGGATCTCCCGTGGCGAAGGTAAGCGGTATCTTAACCCTTCTCGCGGGTCGTCTCAGTCAGGTTGCAC
>JAGRIN010000112.1 GCA_020443245.1 Pseudomonadales bacterium | reverse complement strand
TGTTTCCGATCCCAGGCGCGCCTTCGTCGACCTGTGGGCGAGTATCGACGGCTGAGCGTCAGCGCCGGTGCATGACGCGCCCGAGTTGCTGCGTTGGATACTTCTCCATCGCCAGTCGTTCCTCACGGTGAGGATCGCGCTCGGCAACCGGCGGCGTATCGAACAACATCACCGTACGTGCCTCGAGATCGTAAGGTTGCCATGAACCGATTGTGGCATTGTTGGGATCCCCGGTCCTGGCGAACGCGAGCCAGCTCTCGCTCATCATCTCGGCCATCATTGTGGTCTCGTCGGTGGGTTCGCCCACCATTTGCGGCGCTTTGGTGACGTTGTCGAACATAAAGGGAAGGTCCAGTGAATGCGGCGTGATACGCCGTCCGCCTTCAACGGGTGTCTTCCACATCAGCCGATAGGCGTACACCGGCGCGCCGCCCTGACGGCATTTGGCTTCTGTCTGCAAGATGCTGTCGCGCCAGTACCCGCGTGCGGTGGTGATTTTGAAGAAGAGTTCCGAAGGTGAGGCGCCAGGATTCGTCCTGGCAAACAGGGCCACCAGGTCATCGACGTCTTCAGCGGGAACGAACGCGGCAAGTCGTCGACGCATTGTGGCGTCGTCGAGCGTGAAGTTCGTCTCGTCGGCAGTTCCGAGTTGGTTGGAGAGTTCGGTCCGGCAGGTACCGATCATCATCGGTATGCTCGCCGCCGTTGCCGGCGCTTCGGGGTCCCACGGGTGCGCGGCAAAGATCGTCTCGTCCAGGGTCGGCGAGAATCGCGACCGTGTTGCAAACGCGATATCGCGATTGGCGCGTCGGATGTCACGCCACGGCAATGCCTTCAACTTTTTCGCGTCGCCCTTTTTGATATCGAAGTGCGCGAGCAAGCGTTCCGCGAGTTCGCTCGCGGCGTCGCGTGCCATGAGACGCAGGTGGGACCCGCTCTGGACGATGCCCCGATGAAACAGGCCTTGCGCCATCGTGGAAGCGGTGAGCAGGCTGACTTTTCGTCCACCGCCCGACTGCCCGAAAATCATGACGTTGCCGGCGTCACCGCCAAAACTCCCGATGTTGTTTCGCACCCACTCGAGTGCCGCGACAGGATCGAGGAAACCTGCGTTGCCGGAACCGGCGAACTCGTCACCCAGCAGGTCGGCAAGGTGGCAATGACCGAAGATCCCGAGGCGATGATTGACGGAGACGACGACAACGTCGCCGCGTCGCGCGAGGCTCGTTCCGTCGTAGAGCAGGCTCGAACCACTGCCGGCCTCGAATCCGCCACCATGCAGCCACACGAGCACCGGACGTTTTCCGGAACCAGGATCCGGTGTCCAGACGTTGAGGACGAGGCAATCCTCGCCCATCTCCGGCCGCCTGCCTTCCCAGCCGCCTTCGGCCAGCCTGCCCGGCATCTGGGGTGCTGTCTCGCCATAGTCGAGGCAGTCGCGCACACCGGTCCACGCAATCGGTGGTCGTGGAGGCAAAAAGCGATTATCACCCTCAGTCGACGCACCATAGGGAATGCCGCGGAACGCGGATATGTCCCGGTAAATTTCTCCCTGGACGCGCCCAAAGGCTGTTTCGACGATGGCGGAGCGCTTTGCGTGCGCGGAGTTGTGCTCTTCCGACATGATTTTTCCCTCTTGAGTGTTCCGCTTGGCGGAACAAGGTTCCTGTTGACGAAACATAGGGTCCGCCTTCAGTATTGTCAAATGATGAGTGAACTAGTCCCCAACACGGGCGATGGTGCAGTCCCGCGTGCGTTTGCGGTGCTGGAACTGCTCGCGCTTTCGAACGAACCCCTTCGGCTCTCTGCTATCGCGCTCCGGTTGGGTATGCAGAAGAGTACGGTTCACCGCGTTTTGGCGACGCTGGTCTTGCTCGGTTATGTAGAGCAGGAGGAAGAGTCGAGTTGCTACCGGGCGTCTCTTCGTTTGTGGGAACTCGGTACGGGACTTGTTGCGCAGCATCCGGTCAAGCGGGCTGCCGCAGGCTTCCTGCAACAGTTGCACCAGGCAACGCATGAGACCGTGAGCCTGACGGTTCTCTCCGGAGACGATGTGCTCTACCTCGACAAGATCGTCTCGCCGCGACCCATTCGATTCACGTCACGTGTCGGCAGCCGGGTGCCCGCGCCGCTGACCGCAGGCGGCAAGGCGATGCTGGCGTACGAGCCTGGCGCGCGCGCGATTGCGAGGCGTACGAGGCAGCGCATCCAGGACAAACGGCGAATCGAGATCGAGTCGCTGATGTCGGAACTCGATCAAGTACGGGAAGCCGGATTTGCCACGTCGAGTTTTCGCCCCGGGGTCGAGAGCTTCGGTGCGCCGATCATGGCGCAGGACGGGCGCGCGGCGGCGGCGATTTCCGTGTCTGCGCCGACCTCGCGTCTTTCGGCATCGAAGCGCGAGGCGATCGTGGAGCAGTTGCTGGCGACGTGCGCCGACCTTGCCGAACGCGTCGGCGCGCTTTAGCCGCAACACAAACTAGCGATATGCCGAGGGAGCGAGCATGACCGGGATAGTCGAACACCTTTTGGACGTTACCAGTGAAGGAAGGCGAGTGCCGACCGTGCTGTTCACGCCGGTTGGCGCCGATGGGCCGTCACGGCTCGTGCTGGTCGGGCACGGGGGCGGCGGCCACAAGCGTGCACCCACGGTCATGAAGATGGCAGAAGGGCTTGCCGCTGAACACGGCATTGCGACACTCGCGATAGACGGGCCGGTGAACGGCGATCGCACGGCCAACGACGAGACAGCGGCGCAACTGCGTCGCGATGACCGGCAGGCGTATCGACGCCGGTACTACATGGAGAAGTACGACGAGATGGTTGCCGACTGGCGTGCCGCGCTCGATGTCGCGCTGGCGCGATCGGACATCCTGGGCGGGCCCGTGGGCTATTGGGGGCTCTCGATGGGTACGCGCTTCGGCGTGCCGCTCGTCGCCGCAGAGCCCAGGATCCGCGTTGCCGTGCTCGGGCTATTCGGGTATCGCGAGGGCGTGGATACGAACCAACGTGTATACGACGACATTGGCAAGGTCGACGTCCCGGTCCTGTTCCTGCAACAACTCGAGGACGACGAAGTGAGCCCGGGCGCCTACCACGAACTCTTCAAGCGGATCGGTACGCGCGACAGGCGGCTACATGCCAATCCGGGTCGTCACGCAGAGGTCCCACGTTCGGAGTTGATTGCATCGCGGCTGTTTCTGGCACGCAAGCTTGGGGCCACGTCCGATGACTGAGCCCGGGATCACTCGCCGCGTCGCGGAATTCATCTCGGGTAGCGGTGAGGCAGCCTGGCCTGAAGAGACGCTGGAACTCGGTCGTCGTCATTTGCTCGACACCATTGCCTCGATCGTCGTCTGTGGCGACCGGCCGAGTGCCAACCTTGCTCGCCGGTTCGCGCTTGACCAGAGCGCGACCGAACAAGGCGGTGCGCCGATCCTTGGTTCGCACGAGCGAGCGTCGCTGGTGGACGCGGTATTCGCCAGTGCGATGACAGCGCACGGTGCCGAGATCAATGATTTTTGTCCATCGGCGTTCGTGCAGCCAGGGCCGTCCATCGCAAGCGCGGTGCTTTGCGTCGCCGACATGGACCACGCGCGCGGCTCGCGGGTATTGCGCGCGCTCATTTGTGGTTACGAGCTTGCCTGTCGTCTGCCCAAGGCGCTCGGGATCGATCGGGGTCGCTTTCTCGGATACTCCAGCCACGGCTACGGGCCGGTATTCGGTACGGCCGCAGCCGTCGCCTCGCTGAGATCCTTCTCCGAGTTGCAGGTGAACCACATGTTGAGCTACTGCGCGCAGCAGGTGTCCGGTTCGATGCAGTGGCTTCTCGACGCTGAACACATCGAAAAGTCGTTCGTGTTCGCCGGCATGCCGGCCCGGAACGGGATGCATGCGGCGCTTCTTGCCGGCGCCGGGATGACTGGCGTGGTGGATTGTCTTGATATCAAGGGCGGGTGGTTTTCTTCCAGGCAATTCAGCGCTGAACAGACTGACTACGATCCCGCCTATCTTGTCGATGACCTTGGCGTGCGCTTCGAGATGCCGCTCGTCGCCTACAAGCGCTTTCCGGTTGGTGGCCCGACGCAACCCGTGGTGCAGGCGATGCTGGAACTCGTGCCAAACGTTGGCGGTCGCGAAGTCGCGAGCGTCGAGATCGAGATGCCGGGATCCGTCGGTGCGTTTGCCAACGCCGAGATGCCGGCGCTGAACTTGCCATACTTGTGTTCGATCATCCTGATCGACGGTCGACTCGATTTCGAAATGGCCGACTCGATGTCACGCAAGCAGACAGACAAATCTGTCGGGGCGCTGATGCAGAAGGTCAGTGTCAAGCACGACCCGAAGCAGGAAGCCGTGCCGCGAAAAGAGAGTGCACGTGTCACGATCCGGTTTGTTGACGGGTCGATGGAGACGACGTTCGTCGAGCACGTCCGGGGCTATCCGCCGAATCCCATGTCCCGCGAAGACGTCGAGGACAAGGCGCGCGAGTTGATCACGCCGGTTCTGGGACAAGCTCGAACCGACACGCTCGTCGATATGGTCTGGCATATCGAAGATCTCGCCAATGCCGGGGAACTCGCGGTTGCGATGGCAAGGCGGTAGCGTCAGTCTGCGAAGTCTGCGCCGCGTTTCGTGAGAAGTTCGCGCAGGATCGAACGATGGCAGCGTGCTTCATCGTCGCAGTAGCAGCCTACTGACAGGTTGGTATGGTGTGAGAGCGCGGCGATGAGATCCAGGTCGCGCTTCGATTCCTGGGTGTTCATTTCCTGCATGAACTGTCGCTTGAACGACTTCCAGCGCTTGTCGTCCTCCAGGGTCGGAAAGAACTCTTTCAGTAGTGGCTCGCTGGGCGAGAGGTTCGGAAACCACACGTCGTAGATATTTTTCGCCGCATAGTCCTCCTTGCGCACGCCGCGCGGCGGGCGCCGTACGGTACCGATGCGAAGTCCTTCGTCCGGTGCCCGTTCGCTGCCAAGCCTCACGATTCGAAGTGCCATCGCTCCTCCCTACGGAAACAGTTTCATTTGGCGCAGGCGCGAGAACCACTTCGCGAACATGTCTTCGGTATCCATGCAAGCGCCGAAACCCGCGTGCCTGAGCTTGACCGTGCTGACGATCGCAGGCGGGGGCGGCCGGTCGCGCCCGGTATTGAACAGTGCGTCGGCATAAAAAAAAGAATCGCCAACGAGTGCAGCCAGGGTATGTGGCCTGAGCCCGCTTGCGGAAACGATCGACTGCCAGGCCGCCTCATCAGCGCAGAACGTCGCCAGTGATCGCGGCGTCGGCGAACCGGCTTCCATGTCGAACGCCTCGGCGATCGTCGGCCAGATGTTCTCCCAGCGGAACACATCCCCGTTTGTGATGTTGAAGGTTTCGTTCGCGAACGCATCGTTGTCCAGGCTGAACAGTATCGCGTCGGCGAGCAGTTCGGCGTCGATCGCTTCCTGTATGCCGCTGGTTCCGCCCGGCCAGCCCAGTGGCTCCCCCCGCGACTTGCAGAAGGCTGCATAGACGCCGATGGCGGCCAGGAGGTTCATCGGTGCGGCCAGTGCGTGACCGAAGATGATCTGGGGTCGCCAGAGAATGAGCGAGAAGTCGGCCTCGCGCTGCTTTGCCTTGAGGTAGTCTTCCTGCAGCCAATAGAAATTCTCGTGCGCAACACGCGGTTCGCGCTCCTTGCCGGGAATCCGCATCGGTTTAATGTGGGCGCCGTACGCCTTCGTGCCTTGCAGCAAGGTAATGCCCCGAAGACCAGGGTTCGCCGCGAGCAGTGGCTCGATGAGGTTTTCGAGCATGGAAAGATTTGTCTGCATCTGGTCTCGTTCCCGCCATCCTGCGATCAGGCCAGGCTTCTCATAGAGGGCCGCGTAGACGAGGTGAGTCACCTGCTTCAGTTCGGTGCTTGCAGCACGGGCGCACGCATCCCGATCAGTCAGGTCGAGCCTCACATGGCGGCAGTTCGGCAGGTCAGGTGCACGACGCGAAAAGCCCGTGACATCGATACCGGATGTCGTTGCCCGTTCGATCAACGCGCGCCCAACGACCCCACTGGCGCCGACGACGGCGAGACGTTGGCTTGTCATGTCAGTTCCTTTCGCTTCACACCTGCAGTTTACACTTCCCCCGTGGGCGTTGTTGTCCTGACAGTTTGGACCCACACCCTGAATGTCGATAACATGTGTTCTGGTCAGGGGAGTGGGCAATGTTGAAATTCACGGGTTTGTTGACGACCATCGTCATTGCGCTGGTCCTGGCCGGTTGTTCCGGGACTACCGCACGCGTCCAACGCAGTGATCTCGACATCGAGCATCGCGCCGTGGCGGTCACCCGCTATTCGCTCGCCGATATCGACTATGCCTCTGACGTCGGGATGTTCGATTCGAACGCCGAGCAAGCCAATTACGTCGCATCGCTGAAAGCGGCGCTCCGGCAGGCGAACATCTTTGGCGCTGACGGTACGAAACCGTATACCCTGAGCGTGCGCATCCTGGATTTTTCCATTCCCAAGGCTTCTTTCAGTGGCTTCGATTCCACGCTCGACGTGCGTTATGAACTCAAGGACAGTGACGGCAACGTGGTCTATGCCGACGAGGTGTCGAGCGCTGGTCGCGACGATTCCGGTTCGTTCCTCGGCCCTGTCAGGCAAAATCGTTCGCGCACGGTAGCGGTCGCCTCCAACATCAAGTCGCTCACCGGCAGTCTTTCCCGAAACCTGCAAGCCACGCTCGCGGCGCGTGGCGGCGCGGCGTCACCCGTGCCCTCGCCGGTGAGCGGGGCACGCGGTGCAGTCGACGCCGATCTTGCACCCGTCGAGATTCAGTCCCTGCATGGTGACGGCGCCATAGACTTCGGAAAGTACTATGCACTGATCATCGGCAACGACCGCTACGTCAACCTGCCCTCTCTTGTCAGTGCCGGCCGGGATGCGACGCGCCTCAATGAAATACTGGCGAATGAATACGGGTTCCAGACCACGCTGCTTGTAGATGCCACACGCGATGAGATCGTGGAATACCTGGCGCAGTATCGTCGCAACCTGGGACCGAGCGACAATCTGTTGATCTACTATGCGGGACACGGATGGGAAGACAAAGACGCCGACGAAGGCTACTGGCTGCCCGTCGACGCCAGGTCGGACGAGCCTTCCCGCTGGCTTTCGAACGCGACGCTGACCACGATGATCCGGGCGATGAACGCCGGGCACGTCCTGGTTGTCGCCGACAGTTGCTTCTCCGGAAAACTCACGCGCGGGGTAAAGGTCGGCATCAAGGGCAACGACTACCTGCGCCAGATGGTGTCGCGCCGTGCACGTACCGCACTGACGTCAGGGGGCCTTGAGCCCGTTGTAGACAGTGGCGGCAAGAATGGACACTCGATCTTTGCGAGCGCGCTGTTCGAGGCACTCGAGGAAAACACCGGCGCACTGGACACTTCGCAGATCTTCAGTTTCGTTCGCCGCCAGGTGGCGCTCGGCGCGGACCAGTTTCCCGAGTACGGGGACATAAGACGCGCAGGTCACGAAGGCGGCGACTTTGTGTTTGTACGCCAGTAATGCGCCCGCCCATTGAAGCCGGGCCCGACGCTGGCACATAATCAGCGCCGCCCTGTCGCCGGCCGGCGTTTCAACCATGCTCGACCCCAAACTGGTTGCGTTCGTCACGAGCCACCTTTCGATCCACATCGCGTCCTGTGATGCGCACTCACGTGCGTCCGTAGCGAGGGCACATGGTTGCAGGGTAGACGGGGAGCGCATTGTCGTACTGGTCAGCGCGTCGCAAACCGAGTCGCTCCGGAAGAACATCGGGGAGAGTGGTCGCGTTGCGACCATCTTCAATGAACCGGAGTCGCACAGGTCCCTGCAACTCAAGGGCACCGATGGCCTCGTCGGCGAAGCGACCCAGCAAGACCGCGACAGCCTTGATGTCTACCTGGCTGCAATGAGCGAGAGACTCAAGGTATTCGACGTGCCCGAGTCCTATACCTGGACCTTGTGCGGGTGTGATCCTGACGATCTGGTGACCATTAGCTTTACGCCGGAAGACGCATTCACGCAGACGCCCGGTGCGCACGCGGGTAACAGATTGCCCAGCCGGGATGCGTTGCCCTGATGGCGCCCCGGCTCGAGGACATGCGCGATTGTCTCGAAGGCATCGTGCCTTCCTGTGTTGCGACCTGCGACAGGGACGGGATGCCGAATGTGACCTATGTGTCCCAGGCGATGTATGTCGACTCGACGCACGTTGCATTGTCTTTCCAGTTCTTCAACAAGACCCGGCAAAACATACTTGCCAATCCCGAGGCATGCCTGCTCGTCATGGACCCTTACACGTCGGCGCGATATCGCCTCGCGATTCATTACATGCGGACAGAGACGTCCGGGCCGATATTCGAGCGTATGCGTGCGAAGCTGGCCGGCATCGCATCACATGAAGGACTCGT
>JAGRIN010000111.1 GCA_020443245.1 Pseudomonadales bacterium | reverse complement strand
CGTACGGCGCCTGGCTTGCCGCAATGATGACAACGGTCGATCCGGCATAGGGGCGTTCGCCAAGTTCCTTCAATACCGCCTCGACCTGGCCGTCGACAGGCGCCTTCAGCGTCGTACGCGCAAGCGAGATGTCGATATCGTCCACGAGCGTCTGCGCCATCGAATAGCTACTCCTCGCGGCGTCGATCTCTTCGGACCGCGTGCCTTCCAGCAACTGGTCGAGCGTCGCCTGCGCCGCCTCACGTTTGGCAATCGCGACCTCCAGCCTGCCTTCGAGAATGTCCACATTGTTCTGCGAGGCGTAGTTTTGTTTGACCAGGGACTGTTCTCGTTCGAGTTCGATACGCGCCGTCTTCACGTCACTCTGGGAGCCAGAAAGCTGTGCGCGCGCCGCGGCGATATCCTGGGCGCGAGGGCCCGCCTCAGCCTGGTCGAGTTTGGCTTTCGCCACCGCAAGGTCCGCCTCGGCTTTCTTCAGTTGCACCCTTATGCGCTCAGGGTCCTGCCGCACCAGCGGGTCCCCGGCCGCGACGGTATCGCCTTCTGTCACCAGTACTTCGACGATAGGTTCCGCCGATTCCGCTGTGACGTTGATTCGGTCGACCTCGAGCGTACCCAGTGCGACCGGCGCGTCGCCATCCAGCGCGCAACCCGCCAGGGCGAGTATGAGGCCGAGGGGAATGAAGCAGAGAGAGTGCAGGCTAGTCATCTTTCGGCGTCGCCCCTTCGTTGAACAGTCTGGTTGTATGCGCCACCAATCGATTGGCGAATTCCTCGTCATACTCGTAACCCAGCACCGGCCAGAGTATCGGGCCCGCGAGGAACGGAAAGACACACATGCCCACCAATGACATCATCGTCATCGTCGGGTCCAGGTCACCGCGGAGCCGAGACTCGGCAATGTCTTCCATCAGGCGTGCCGGCATCAAGTTGACCGCCTTGCGGGCAAATCGTTCGGCGATGACCTTCTGGTATGGCGAGTTGCGCGCCAGCACCTCGCGCACCATGAGTTGCGGGAGTGCCGGGTCTTCATTGAGTGCATGGATATAACGGTTGATGAAGGACGTCGTGACCGGCCCGTCATGGTCGCCGGCAACCTCTGTGATGATCTCGAGCAGACGATCGAGCCCGCGTTCGAGTACGGCCCGCATCAGGCCCCGCTTGTCCTTGAAGTGATAGTTGATCATCGCCGCGCTGACGCCGGCGGAATCGGCCACTTGCCGAACACTCACTGCGTCCGCGCCGCGCGACGCAAAGAGTTCCGATGCCGCCTGCAACAGCGCCTCGCGCGAGTCGGTTGTGCCTTCCGCGCCGGCGCGCCTGCCGGGTCTGCGGGGAGTATCGGTCATGTTGCCCTCTATTTAATTAAACGTTTGATTAATTTACTCAAGAGCATGAAGTTATTCAAGCCCCCTCTCCCTGCGGGGTCTAAACAGGCCTTGTCACGCGTAAACTACGCACATGAGGTCTTTCAACTGCCAGGTCTGCGGCCAGCAGATCTACTTCGAGAACACCCAGTGCCTGCGCTGCCTGCATACGCTCGGCTTCCTGCCGGATCGCCTGGATATGGTTGCGCTGGAGCCGCGGTCGGACGGCCTGTGGGCGCCGGCGGGCGAGGACGGCGCGCTATACAAGCCCTGTCGTAACACCGTGGATTGGCAAAATTGCAACTGGCTCATCCCTGCAGACAGCGAGGCAGAGTACTGCGAGTCCTGCGACCTGAACGCCACGATTCCGGACCTCTCGGCACCAGGCAACCGCGACTACTGGATTACGCTGGAGAAAGGTAAACGTCGCCTCGTCTACAGCCTCAAGCGGCTCGGCCTGCCCATCGTCAGTAAGAAGCAGGACGAGAAACGAGGCATCGCGTTCGAGTTCCTGCGTTCCGGTGTGCCGGGCGACAACGACGATCAGGTCATGACCGGTCACATCAACGGGCTGATTACCGTCAACGTGCACGAGGCCGACGACCTGGAGCGCGAACGAATTCGGCTGAACCTGAACGAGGTTTACCGCACGGTGCTCGGCCACTTTCGGCATGAGATCGGCCACTACTATTGGTGGCGATACGTGCACCGTTCGTCGTTAATCCGCAAGTTCCGCAAGCTGTTCGGCGACGAACGATCCGACTATGACGCCTGCATTGCCACGTACTACCAGACCGGCCCCCTGCCGAATTGGCAAACCAGCTTTGTCAGCGCCTATGCGAGCTCACATCCGTGGGAAGACTGGGCGGAGTGCTTTGCGCATTACCTCACGATCGTCGACTCCATGGACACGGCACAGGCATTTGGTGTGGTGCTCGCGGTCGACCGCACTCGAAACCTCTTCCCGATGGAAGACGCCTATCACGCAGATTCGTTCGACAACATGTTGGAACAGTGGCTGCCGCTGACGTTTGCCATGAACTCGATCAACCGCAGCGCGGGCCAGCGAGACCTTTACCCGTTTGTTTTGCCGGGCCCCGCGATCGCCAAGCTGCGCTTTGTGCATGAGGTCATCAAAGCGAACGCGCGCCCCTGCGCGGAGTAGCACGGCGACACGAACACGCGTAAGGTTGCAAAAAAGAGGAGGCCATTATGGCGTCGACGCTCGCACAGTCAGCACATGCCAATATCCCGACGTTCGCAGCCGGGGATCCGGTCGAAGAGATGGCCGCGGCCCTGGACGACGCGGGTTGCGCCATCATCACGGGTGCGATGAGCGAGGAGACGCGCGGACGGATCAAGGCTGAACTCCAGCCGTTCATGGAAAAGGCGGCGATACAGCAGGACGATCCCGAAGCGTTCTATCCTGGCCTGACACGTCGGGTCACTGCACTCGTGGCGCGCTCACACGGCGTTCGCGAATTGGTGATGCATCCGACCAGCATAGACCTGACGGAACATCATCTTGGCCCCAATTGTGAGCAGTTCCAGTTGCACGCCACCGCTGCGTTGGAAGTCGGTCCGGGCGCGCGCACCCAGGTACTGCATCGCGAGGAGGATCCGTTCAACTTCTTCGAATTGCCGCGACCCAATCTCGTCGTCGCGACGATGTGGGCAGTAAACGACTTCACCATGGCGAACGGCGCAACCTGTGTTGTGCCCGGCAGCCACCGGTGGTCCGCAGGCCGCGTTGCGAAAGAAGAAGAAATCGCGAGAGCCGAAATGCCCGCCGGTTCGGTCCTGTTCTGGGTTGGCGGCCTACTGCACGGCGCAGGTGAAAATATCTCGGACAAATGGCGCTATGGCGTCATCCTGACTTACTCATGCGGTTGGTTGCGACAGGAAGAAAACCAGTATCTCGATATGCCGCGTGACGAGATCGCGAACCTCGACCCCGCGCTACGCAAGACTGCCGGATTTACCATGCACGGCGCACTGGGCTTCTACGACCCGAGCCTGTGAAGCTCAGTCTCCACTGAGATACGCCCGGATATCATTGTCGAAGCCGAGCCAGGCCGCGAAGACGAGCACCGATACGCCAGAAGCGATAAACACAGGCAACACATTCTGGTCGAGCGCATCGGTGATGACGCCCGCAAGCATCATCGCAATCGGCACAACAGCCATCGCCAGCACGTTGACGGCGGCCATCACTCTACCCAGCATGTCGGGGTCGACCACCGACTGGATGCGAGAGATGAGCGACACATTCATGATCGACGTGC
The DNA here is from genome assembly GCA_020443245.1 of Pseudomonadales bacterium. Taxonomy (GTDB): domain Bacteria; phylum Pseudomonadota; class Gammaproteobacteria; order Pseudomonadales; family Azotimanducaceae; genus JANQJA01. The sequence goes on along the minus strand of JAGRIN010000111.1, from coordinate 4,808 downwards.
CGAGACCGACCGTGAAGAATGCGCCTGCCGCGAACATGAGCGGCGGCGCCATGCCAATGGCCAGAAACCCGATGCCACCAATCGTGAAGCCAGTGAATGCGCCAATCCAGCGACCTCGTCCGGAGAGGTTGAGCACACCGGTAATCGCCATCCCGACAATACTGCCGCCAACGAACAGCGCCACAAAGTAGCCATACCAATCGGCCTCGAGGCCATATGTACGGTCCACGAGAAGCGGCAGCAGCACCATGGTCGGGGCCGCGAAGAAGTTCACAACGAGCGCCGCCAGCAGGATCTTCCGGAGACCGATCTGGTTCCAGCAATAGCCCACGCCCTCTCGTGTGTCTCGGATGAAATCCCGAACGATGGAATCCGAAGTCTCACGTTCATTCGAGCGAGCCGGCTCGGCGATGAACAGGATGGACAGTGCCGAAAGAAAGTAGGTAATCGCATCGATCACAAACATGAGAGCCGGTCCCAGCAGCCGGTAGAGAACGCCTCCAGCGGCCTGCCCCAACAGGTTGGTCAAGGCGGTCGAACCTTCATGAATGGAATTCGCGCGTGTCAGCGACACCTTGGGAACAAGTTGCGGCAACAGCGCACCGGCCGCCGGCAGGAACAGTGAGCCACTCGCCGCCATGACGAACGAAAAGAAATAGACATAAGCCAGGATCGCTTCGATCGGTGCGTCGAGCCAGAACATCAGGGGAAGGACGACGAGAATGACCGCCCGGAACAAGTCACAACCAACGAGTATCCACTTGCGGCGATAACGGTCGGCCATGAATCCGCCGACAGGCCCGGCTAGCAAACCTGGAATCGAACCCAGCATTGCAACCAGTCCCATCTGCGTGGCAGAGCCTGTGGCTTCCATCACCCAGTACATCAGCGCGATGTAGGTCGCCTGCTGGCCGAGCGTCGAGACAAAGCGCGCCTGGACGAGCAACAGGAAGTTCTTGTTTAACAATCGGTCGTTCACGCGAAAGATTGGCGAATCCGGTCACCGGATCCACCATTTTGTTGTACTTCCGCGATATCTTGCAGGATCGGTGCCAAATCCTGCGACCCCGCAGGACTGGCATTGATCAACCCGGGATACGTACCGGCAGCTCGCGAATGCCGTGGATGAAGGAAGACCGCAGGTATTTCGGTTCCCCGACGACCTCGATACGATCGAAGCGCTTCATGATTTCTTCCCACAGGACGTTGAGCTGCATTTCGGCGAGGCGGTTGCCCACGCAACGGTGAATACCAAAGCCAAAAGACAGGTGCTTGCGGGGATTCTGGCGATCGATGATGAACTCGTTGGCCTTCTCGATCTCAGTCTCATCCCGGTTGCCCGAGATATACCACATCACGACCTTGTCCCACTGCTTGATCAGCTTGCCTCCAAGTTCCACGTCCCGGGTCGCTGTACGTGCCATGTGCGCCACCGGCGACTGCCAGCGGATGATCTCGGGGACCATCTTCGAGACCAGGCCGGGATTCTGGATCAGCTTGTCGTACTCCGCGGGATTCTGGTTCAGCGCCAGCACACCGCCGGAGATCGAGTTTCGCGTCGTGTCATTGCCGCCCACGATCAGAAGCAGAATGTTGCCGAGAAATTCGTTCGGCGCCATGTTCTTCGTCGACTCACCGTGCACAAGCATCGAGATCAGGTCGTTGCCGGGTTCTTTCTGCTTCACGCGCTCCTGCCAGACCGCATTGAAATACTCGAAGCACTTCCACAGTTCCTGGAAGCCCTGTTCCGCTGTCTCGAAGAAGTCGGGGTTGCCGAGGTTTTCCACCGTATCGGACCAATAGATCAGCTTGTGCCGATCCTCCTGCGGCACGTCAAACAACGTGGCAAGCATCTGCCCGGTCAACTCAACGGAAACAGAGCGCACCCAGTTGAACTCCTCATTGCGCGGCAGGTTGTCCAGGATCTTGCCGGCACGTTCACGAATCAGCTCCTTGAGTTCCTGCAAATGCGTCGGCGTGAACATCGGCGCGATCACTTTGCGCTGGTCATCGTGCACGGGTGGATCGGACATGATGAACATGGGCAGGTGGAACATCGAACTCGTATCGATATCCCGATTCGGTCGACCGCCAAGACGGATACCCCCGTTCAAGATGTCGGAGGAGAATTCGTCGTGGTGCGAGTCCACGTACATGATGTCCTTGTAGTTCGTGATCGACCAGTAGGGTCCCCACATGCTGTCTTCGGTGAGGTGGACAGGGTCTTCCCGGCGAAGGCGCTCGAAGTAGGGCCAAATTTTGTCTGCCTCAAACAACGATGGATGAGCAGGATCGAGCTTCTCGATTGGAATGGATTGCGGATCGACGTTCACGTCGATGGCGTACTTGGCCTGCATCTCCGCATTGGTGAGTTGGCGTTCGGTATTTTCAGCTTCGGACATGCCGGTTTCCCTCGGATTTGAATTCGCAATGCGGACATTTTAAGAGGCGCGGCACGCAAATAAAGGGCTTTTCCGGACAAGAACGCCGCGGCTGGCGCTATCGCGCTAGATGTACCCGCCGCGCGTTCGCGGAATACCTGCCGGGACCACATAGGGCGTGGAACGCCCCACCAGCGTTTCGATCAGCAAGAGCTCCTGGTCGTCATGGTTCTTGAACGGCGCCGGCTGGATACGATTGGCTGCGTTCTTGTCGGCCAGGATGTAGCGCGGGTCATCGTGGTGCTTGGAGGTGACAGTCAGATTGGTTGAGGGGTCATCAGCGGGGGCAAGGTTGGCCACGCCATAGCACGTGCACACGTACGATCGGTCCGGTTCGCTCTCGACGTACACGCCCGTCCCGCGGATCGCGATGATAGCGGTCGGCGTACGAATCTGCGTCTGCCTGGAGGCAAAGACGCTGAGCGCCTTGCCGCGATCAATGTCGTAGGTGCCCCCCACCGCCTTCGTTGGAATGCGCATGGTGGAGTTGGACCGCATCAAAAACGCATCTTTGTGGACAACGAAGATAAGTTGGCCGCCCTCGCCCGTCTCGACGGTGTCACCAGGATTTATCCTGGTATCGAGATCAGCAGGCTTGCCGTTGACCGTGATGGCGCCCATGTACTGGAAAATCGACATGCCCTCAGGCATCTCTTCGGGCACATCCATCGCCTGGTGAACGGCAGGAAGATTGGCGCAACCGGGAAGGGCCGCAAACGCACCTGTGGAAAGCAGGTAGAGCAGAAAACGCCTGCGCGACTCGTCAATATCGGTTATCCTGTTCACGTCGCTCCCGTAACGAAGTTCCACTAACAAGAACAGGCGAGTCGCGTATCGTGAGCCGATTGATTCGAAACTGCCTGCTGGTCCTATTAGGTCATTTTCTCGCGAATTATGCCAGCGCCGATGTCTACGGTTCTGGCTGGTATCGGCAACTGGAACTCGCGGCAGGCCATGAGGACAACGTCAACCGCGCCTTTGCCGGCGGCGACGTCAAGCAGGACCAGGTTGTGCGGTCGAGCCTCGGGCTCGGGTACGCGCAGAACTATGGCGACAATATCCGCTATGTCCTCTCTGGCTACATTTCCTACAACTATCATCCCGGATTCGACGCGCTGTCCAACTTCGGTGTGTCGCTCGGCGCGTCCGGCACATGGCAACCTCATCCTGGTTACGAATCAATCTGGGTGACCGCTGGCGCAGAAGTTACGCGACTCGACTACCGGAACAGCGAGGCGCGGAACGGTTACCTGCTGAAGGGCAACCTCGGGCTGAACCGTCGCTTCGGTCTTCGTACGATCGGCCACTTCGGTTACCGTTACGCCGACCTTGCCTTTTTCGAGAAATCAGAAGCGGAAAAGCAACGCGATGCCGCATTCGATGTCGCGCGCCATGAGATTTATGTCGGCGTCGACCATGAGGTCATGCGCAAGGTCTACTTGCTCGCAGAATACTCATGGCAGCACGGCGGATTCACGTCGTCGGTCAATGGAACACCGGCCGCATCAGTCGTGTATGAAGCAGAAACAGAGGACAAGGCATTTCAGTATTGTGATGGAATGCGATGCACATCTTTCTATGCCTACCGTGCAGTGGCTGACCTGCAGTCAATCAACCTGGGCGTAGCGTTCAACCTCGGTGGACTGGATTATGACGTCTCGGCCCGCTACTTCGATGCCAAAGGCGAAGGTGGAACCCACTATCGTGACTGGACGATGCAGGTCGGTTTGATATGGACCTTCTAGGCGTCATCATCCGTCGCATCATGCCGGCGGCGCTCGCGCTGGTCGCACTACCGGCATTGGCGACGCATCATGGATGGAAGATTTCCGAGGTGTTCTCCAACGAGGACGGTACGCTGCAGTTCATCGAGTGGTCCTCCAGCGTGTCGGGCCATCGCCTGATCGACTGCTGCACCATGTTCAGTACCGACATGAACGCCGGCACAGAGAAAACCTACAACTTTGCTACCTCACTGCCGGGCGACACCCTGGACAAGCATGTCCTGATTGCCACCGCAGGCTTCGAAGCAGCGTTCGGCATCGCGCCTGACTACGTCATCCCGGACGGTTACCTCGCCACCGGTTCTGGCGCGGTCGAATACAATCCGCCCGCCACAACCTGGGCCAGCCTGCCGACCAACGGCGTGGATTCACTCACTATCGTGAATGGCAATCAGGTCATCCAGCCGGCGACACCGACCAATTTCGCCGGGCAAACGGTCACGTTCACTGCGGACACCACGGCACCTGTGCTGCACGGGGTGCCTTCCACGCCGCTCGCCATTCAGTCGGACATCGGCGTGTCACGCGACAACAGCGTGATTGTTGCCTACCTCGCCCCGATTACGTGTACAGACGATCGTGA
>JAGRIN010000110.1 GCA_020443245.1 Pseudomonadales bacterium | reverse complement strand
CTGGTGTATGGGTGAACCCTCCAGGCACTGCATTCGCTGCAATGCGCGTTGAGAGGTGCTCGAAGGTGTCTTGCTGCCCGGGGCCGAGTTCCGTTTCGATCAGCGCTCGCCACGCGTCGTTGGCGGCGAGGAGATTGCCCGATGCCGAGTAGCTGGCGACAGGTTCCGGAACCGATTGAAGAAACGTCTTTAAATGGTCGACCACCAAACTAATTAACCACAGGCCTTCTCGGGCGTCAAAGCGTTTCTTCGCGAAGGGGCCGCGAGGCCCCTTCGCGACATCGGTTAGAAGTCGTAAGAAGGTTCGGCGTGTGTGTGCGCCTTGTCTTCCGGTTTGTCTGCGATCATCACCTCGGTCGTCAGCATGAGCCCTGCGATAGAGGATGCATTTTGCAATGCCGAACGCGTCACCTTCGTGGGGTCGATGATGCCGTGTTCGATCATGTCGACGTACTCACCCGTCTGGGCGTTGTAGCCGAAAGCAGCGTCCTTGCCGGTACGGACTTTCGCGAGTACCACGCTGGACTCGACGCCGGCGTTGGCGACGATCTGGCGGAAGGGTTCTTCCATCGCGCGCAGCGCGATTTTTATACCCATTTCCTGGTCTTCGTTGGCACCCTTGAGGCCCGACTTTGCAATCTCGTCAGCAGCGCGCACCAGGCTGATACCGCCACCCGGAACGATGCCTTCCTCGACGGCCGCGCGGGTCGCGTGCATCGCGTCGTCAACCAGGTCCTTCTTCTCTTTCATTTCAATCTCGGTCGCTGCACCGACTTTGATTACCGCCACGCCGCCGGACAATTTGGCCACCCGCTCCTGGAGCTTCTCGCGGTCATAGTCTGACGTTGTGTTCTCGATCTCCGTGCGAATCTGTGCGACGCGGGCGTCGATGTCTGCCTTCTTGCCGGCGCCGTCGACCACGGTCGTGTTGTCCTTGGAGATCACGATGCGTTTGGCACTGCCGAGGTCGTCGAGTTGTACGCCTTCCAGGCTGAGCCCCACTTCCTCGGAGATCACAGTCCCGCCGGTCAGGATTGCAATGTCCTGCAGCATCGCCTTGCGGCGGTCGCCGAATCCCGGAGCCTTGACGGCGGCGGTCTTCAGGATGCCGCGCAGGTTGTTGACGACCAGCGTTGCCAGTGCCTCGCCTTCAATATCCTCGGCGATCATGACAAGCGGACGGCCCGCCTTGGCAACCTTCTCGAGTATGGGCAGCAGGTCACGGATGTTGCTGATCTTCTTGTCGAACAGGAGCACGTACGGGTTGTCCAGTTCAACCTGCATCTTGTCCTGGTTGTTGATGAAGTAAGGCGAGAGATAACCGCGGTCGAACTGCATGCCCTCGACGAGTTCGAGTTCGTTGTCGAGCGATTTCCCTTCTTCCACGGTAATTACGCCGTCGCGGCCGACCTTGTCCATGGCCTGGGCGAGGATCTCACCGATGTCAGTGTTCCAGTTGGCGGAAACAGTCGCGACCTGGCCGATCGCCTTGTTGTCATCGCAAGGCTTCGAGAGTTTCGTGAGTTGCTCGGTCGCGGCTTTAACGGCCGCGTCGATGCCGCGCTTCAGGTCCATCGGGTTCATGCCGGCGGCAATTGCCTTATGGCCTTCCCGGATCATGGCCTGGGCAAGCACCGTCGCCGTCGTCGTACCGTCTCCGGCAACGTCTGCGGTCTTCGAGGCGACTTCCTTGACCATCTGGGCACCCATATTCTCGAACTTGTCCTTGAGTTCGATCTCCTTGGCAACGGAAACACCGTCCTTGGTCACGCGCGGCGCGCCGAAGCTCTTGTCGAGTACAACGTTGCGACCCTTGGGGCCGAGTGTCGCTTTGACGGCGTCGGCGAGAATGTTCACGCCGACCAACATCCGTTCACGCGCATCGTTCGAAAATTTGACGACCTTCGCGCTCATGCTGCTTTCTCCTGTACGTTTGATTCTTCGAGAATGGCGAGAATGTCCGACTCGCGGATCACGACATACTCATCGCCATCCAATTTCACTTCGGAACCGGCATACTCGCCGAACAACACTCGATCGCCGACTTTTACAGCCAGCGGCCGCAGCGTCCCGTTCTCGAGCAATGCGCCGTCGCCGACGGCATGGACTTTACCCTGGCTGGATTTTTCAGCGGCTTTGTCCGGAATAACGATACCGCCTCGCGTGCGCGTCTCGGCAGCGAGTCGTTTGACAACCACCCGGTCATAGAGCGGTTTGATGCTCATTGGAATTCCTCCCAATCAACTCTGGCGTATGTAGTTACAGTTAAGGTCAAAGTCATTGGACAGACCCGGGACACTGTGGATGCAGTGCGGGTCTCCGCGGCTGGAAGATTGGTATCCCGTCACCGTTTTCAAGGGCCGGGAGACTTCGCCGATCCATGATTTTTTTTCATCCATTCGCGCGCTTTCGCCGTAGAGCGTTCATGGATTTCTTCCTATACTGGTTGTAGCCAGCAAGTCCGTCAGGAGGTGTCGATGGGGCCAGGGCAGCCGACCTTTGAAATGAAATTGGCTGACTACTTTCGCGAGCGACTCGAAGTGCTCGCCGACGAACTCGCTCCACCGCCTCACGAGGATACGCTCTGGTACATGGGCAACATGCTGGCCCGTTTCGGCGACAGCGAACAACTTTATAGCTATGACCATGGCGCCGTAACGATTCGCCCGCTCGCACTTCTCTACAAGGATGCGGTGGACGCCAGCGATCATCGGACGCGGTGCCTCATTCTGCGTCAACTGGGTGACCTTGCGTTGTTCCTCGGCGCACTCTTCCCGGAGAACTTTGCGCGGCGCGGCATCCGCAAGGACTATTTTGTCGGCATGGGCGGTAGCGCTTATGACTACCTCTCCGAGAACGCCAACCATCACCGCCACATCTTCTCGGAGCTCGCCTCGACGTTTACACGCATGCTGGAACTCGTCGCGCGCGCCTGCGCACGTGAAAGTGCGTTCGATGCCACCGATATCCTGAATCTCTACCAGCGCTGGCGCCAGACGCGCGACCCGGTGATCGCAGACCAGTTGCGCGCGCTTGGCGTCGACGTCTCCGACGCGGACCGGATTCACTAACGGGCATGCAAAGCCTCACCAAGACGCCGGTCACCTTCGACACGGCGGCCGAGGCGGCAATCGCTCGGTTCCGGCTGCGCCTCGTGCAGTCCCTCGCCCGGCACTGCTGAATGCGCGACCGGTTGAGCACGCGTGTCAGCGTTCGCTCTCTCGCAGTGAAACCGGCAGCCTGATCTCGAACCCTGCGCCGTGAGGCGAGACATTGTAGGCGAGCAGCGTCCCGCGATGGCTCGAGATGATCGAGTGGCTAACAGCCAGCCCCAATCCTGTTCCCTCGCCGGCCTCTTTGGTGGTAAAGAACGGCGAGAAGATCGAGTCGAGAGGCTCTGCATCGATGCCGGGGCCATCGTCCTCGATGTTGATGGCGACCTCTCCTTCGTCGTGCCGGGTCCTGATCGTGATCCTGCCGCCCGGTCCGACGGCCTGCGCTGCGTTGAGAATGATGTTGACGAGCACCTGCTCGATCTTTCCTTTCTCGCAGAAGACCTTCGCATTGTCTGCCAGGTCGAGCTCGACGCAGATGCGATTCTTCAGGCGATTGGCGAGCAGTTTCAGTGTGGCGTTGATGGACTCGTTCAGGTCCACTTCGCCGCGTGGGCTGTCGTTCTTGCGCGAGAACGCCTGCACGTCAGTGACGATTGACTTGACGCGTTGTAGTCCCTCGATGGTTTCCTCGAGTAGCTCTCCCGCCATTTCACCGCCGATGCCTTCGCGCTCGAGGTACTCTTTGAGTACAGCGGTGTTACTCAGCGCATAGGCGAGGGGGTTGTTGATCTCGTGAAGGATCCCCGCGGTCAGCACGCCGATCGAAGCGAGTTTGTCAGAATGCATCAGCCGCTTTTGATTCTGGTCGATAGCGTCTTCGCGCTCGGCGACAATGGAGGCGAGGAGCTCGAGTTCGCGGGCCGTGTGCTCAAGTAGCAGCTCGGCGCGCCGCCTGGCGGCCTGCTCCCTCTCCCATGCGCGTTGATAGAAGTCGGCGCGCCGGCCAGAGATTGGTGTGACTTTCGAAGGGGCCTGGCTCATCTTGCGCCTCCGCGTCGGAATGTGACGCGCGTCACAAAAGTGCGACCGTCTGCGTCACCGCCTGCCGTGACATTCCTTGCTGCAGTACGGGGTGAGAATGGCCGCAAAGCCTTGTGCGGTGAGGGGTTCGTCATTTTTTGTTTCCTCTTGGCATGAAGTTTGGATGTTGCAGCGCAAGATCTTTGCCAAGGAGTGATTCCATGGACACCGCCACGATATTGCTCGTGGACGACGAACCGAACATTCGACGAGCCCTCAGCCGCCTGCTTATTCTGGACGGTCACCGCGTACTGACCGCAGACAGCGGTGAAGCGGCGCTCGAACTGATTGCCGCGAACGACGTCGACATCCTCATCTCGGACATCCAGATGCCCGGCATGGCCGGTGATGAACTCATGGGCCGCGTGCGCCACCTCGGCAAGCGATTTCGTCGCATCGTGCTGACCGGGTCCAACGACCCGGATTTACACGGACGGCTGATGCAGGGCACGACAGTGCATCGCGTACTGACCAAGCCCTGGAACAACCAGGATTTGCGTGCCGTCATCGCCGAAGAGCAACGTAGCGCGCGTTGGAGCCGCGAACAGGAAGGCAGGCTCGCGAGGCTTCGTTCATCGCTTGCCTCGATCGAGGCGAGACCCGAGTACGGCGCTGTCACACGCGACAATGTGTCTGCCCTGGTCCGGCTCCAGCAGACGTTGATGCCGTTTCATGCGCCCTCACGCGTCCAGTTGCCTGCCCGTGTACTGATTCGCGCCCTGATGGTTGCTGAACTGATGGGGATCGATGCAGCCCAAACTGCACTGCTTCGCAAGGCTGCACTGGTCCATCGTGCGGGTGAACTCGCGTTACCGGAAGAGGTGTTCGCAAGGCCCGCCCACGACCTGTCGCCGGGAGAACTGGACGAGTTTCGTTATTATCCCGAGATTACCGTGAGCCTGCTGGACCCGCGTGATCGCGAACTCATCGCCGTGGTGCGCTCGCATCGCGAGTATCCCGGTGGCAATGGATTCCCGGCCGGCGAGCCGGTTGCCCCTTCGCTGGTAACGTCGATCCTGACAGCGGTGACCGAGTTCGAGGAAAGCATGCTTTTTCAGCCCGGTGAGTTCGAGGGCGCGAGCGAAGTGAAGCGACACCTCATCCGCCATCGAGGTGATCGCTATGACTCACGTGTCGTGACGGCGATCCTTCGCACCTGACGCGCTGCGGATCAAGGCTCGAGTGGCTTGCCCTCGAAGCGTTCAAGAACGGCGAACGATTGCGGCGACTTGCGGCGTAGCTTCGTCAGTTGCTTTACCGGCTTGCCCATGGGAATCATGGTCGCAAACGCAAAGTTATCGGGTACGTCGAGCAGCGATTTGAGTTCAGCCTCGTTCGCACCGACGAAGGTTGTCGGCGTCCCGCCGTAACCTTCGTGTCGTGCCGCCAGCAGGATGTTCCAGACGAACGGGTAGATGGACGCCCCGGAGATGACCCCGACGTGATCCACGTCACGGTCGAATGACGCGACCAGAGAGAGGTCGACGAAGACAAACAGCAATACCGGTGCGTCCACGAGGTTTCTCACGATGGCGGTCGGCTCGCTCGTGCGTGCGACGTCCTCGTCGGTGACTTGCGAGGCGTTGATCGTGTTGTACGGCGATTCGCCGGCAGCCACCTCGGCCCGATACCGGCGTACGACAGGCGTGATCAGGGGCACCAGTGCATCTCGCGTTGCGCGTTCGCGCACGACGATGACTTTCCAACCCTGGCGGTTGCCGCCACTCGGCGCGAAACGCGCGTTGTCGAGGATACGGTACAGCACTTCGTCCGGTACCGGCTCACCCGTGAACTCGCGCGCGGCGAAGGTGGTTCGCATCACTTCGAACAGTTCCACGACGTGACTCCTTTGCGTGTCTACGCCCGGATTCTATCAGAGTGATAATTGCGCCTTGAGCCAGAAGGTGCGGCCCGGCTCGTTGATGCGCGTCGTCTGGGTGAAACCCGCGATCGCGGCGCCGGCCCGGGAGATGTGCTCGGCATAGGTCTCGTCCAGCAGGTTGTCGATGCCGGCGGTGACGAGCCAGGCTTTGCCGGGGCGCCAGCCCGCATTCCACGAGACGATGTTCGCGCCTTCGGTCGGACCGATGTCCTGGCCAACGATGTTGCCCTTGCCGATGTCGACGCGGGTCTGGTCCGCGATCGCGCGGTAAAGCACGCCGGTCGACCACGTGCGGTTTTCATAGAAGACGCCGATACGACCTTCGCGGGGCGGTAGTTGCGGCAGTGCTGAGTCGTCAGTCCGGTTCGTACCCCGAACCGAAGACAGCGAGGCTTCGACGCGCCAGGCATCCGCGATTCGGTATTGGGACTCAAGCTCGAAGCCCCAGGAGGCGACGTCGACGTTTCGTGTGACGCTCGCTGTGCGCGAGCCTTTCATATAGTTGTTCTGTACCAGCAGGAAGTCATCGATCCGGTTGACGAAGGTGGAAACGCTGCCGGACAGGCGCTCGTTACGAAAAACAATTCCGATGTCGACCTGGTTCGTGATCTCCGGGCGGACATCAAGCGCGCTGATCGACTGCGCCGACTCTTTGGCGATCATCTCCCAGTAATCGGGATGGCGCGCGTTGCGGCCGATCCCGGCGTAGGCCGTCGCGTGTAATCCCCCTGCCTCGCCTATGCCCTGTTCGAGCCGAATGAATTCGCTGTGCAGCGTGCTGTTGCGCGTTTGCCCGGCTGTGGGATTCGGCATGCTCATCATCATCGAGAGCGCAACCTGGTTCCTGAAATCCTTCACGTTCCACTGGTCGACGCGAATGCCGCCGATCAGGCGACGTGCCTCGGCCAGGTTCCAGCCGATCTCGGCAAAGGCACCCACCTGCGAGAAGTGCGAGTCCGGTGTGCGTGGCAGCGCCTCGTAAGGCATCGCGTCTTCATTCATGGTCATGCGGTTCGAGTGTTCGTTGCGCTGCCAGTCGATGCCGACAACGCCGTCCAGTTCGGAGGACTCATCCAGCGACCAGGCGATCTTGCCGCCAGTGGTTTTACGGTCGGGATTCATCGCGATTTTGTTGGCCATCATGCCGGCCGGTTCGCGCAGGGAGTAGTTGTCCATCACGTGGTCGACGTAGTTGTAGTAGCCCTGGACCTCCAATTGGCCTTTGACGAACTTCAGGCTGACGCTGTCGCGATCGAACCTGGCACCGTCGACAGCCCTGTCGGCATAGGCAGCTTCACCGTCACCTCGCGCGAGCCCGAGTTCCAGGCGCGTATCGCCTGATGGCGTCCAGCCGAGGTTCAGTTGCGCATTCCAGCGATCGTATTCGGAGTGGACCCTTACGCCGTCTCCGTCCTTGTAATCGCCGGCACGGGCATTGGTCACGGCTGCCCGGACGGAAAAGTCGGGATTGGCCCAACTGGCGTCGATGACCTGGTCATTGCGGCCGGCGCTGCCTGCGAGTGCGCTGATGTGCGCGTTCCACGTCGATTCGACGGGCCGGGTGTAGTCCTTCTCGAAGAGGACGACGCCCGCCGCGTTACCGGGTCCATGCGCGACCGTTTGCGGACCTTTGATGACCTCGATGCGATCGAACGTCTCGGGGAAAATGTAGGCGGTGGGCGGGTCCATCCGGTTGCTGCAACCACCGAGTACCACCTGGTCGTCCAGCAGCATCGAGACGCGTGAACCTGCCATCCCACGCAAAACGGCATCGCCATCCGTACCGCCCTTGCGAATGACCGCAAACCCGGGAATGGTCTTGAGGTAATCGGCGCCGTCGTTCGCCGGAACCGGTTGTCTCGGGCTCTTGGGGTCCGTGACGATGACGAGCGGTGAGCTGGTTCGCACGCCGGTCACAATCATCTCTTCGGTGGGTGCGGCCGTGCCGGCCAGGGCTTGGCCCGCGCACATGATCAGCGCGGCACCGAATATCATTCGACCCATTTGGTGTCCTCGAACAGGTTGGGATTGTGCGCGGCATTTTGCCAAGACAACCGGGTCGATCAATGTGGCTATTTGACGCACCCGGCCCGGCCCTGGGTCAGTTATGCTTGCCGTGTGGATACGCCCGAAACCGAATTCGAACAGCTGAGCCGCCCCGGGGAGGGCGCGTTGCGTCTCATTGTCGGCTTGCATTGGGTCGAGTCCGCGGCACAGGTATTCGGCCTTTTGGTATTGCGATACGTCAGCGGCCTTGCGCTGCCTTATGGTCCGCTGTGGGTGGTCATCCTCGTCTTTGTCGCCTGGAATTTTTGGTCTGCCTGGCTCGTGCGCCGCGGCGTGGTTTACCCCGAGCGACAAGTCGCCGTGCAACTGATGGCGGAAGTCCTGGTCCTGGCCGGTCTGCTGTATTTCACCGGCGGGGCGACCAATCCGTTCGTCTCGTTGTTCCTTGTGCCGCTCGCAATTGGTGCCATGACGATCCGGTTTTCGATCGCGCTCGCGATCGCGATGGCG
>JAGRIN010000109.1 GCA_020443245.1 Pseudomonadales bacterium | reverse complement strand
GGCCCATCGTGCCTTCGACCTCAGGATGTCCCGCGTGACCAATGAGGATGGTTTCCCGATCGGCGGCCGAAAAACGCTCGACCTCAAGGTGCACCTTCGTCACGAGTGGACAGGTCGCATCAAACACTCTCAGGCCACGCTGGTCCGCTTCCGCCCGAACGGCCTTCGACACGCCGTGTGCGCTGAAGATGACGAGTGCATCATCGGGCACTTCTTCAATCTCGTCGACGAAGACGGCACCTTTCTGGCGAAGCTCTTCAACAACTGTTCGATTGTGAACGACCTCGTGACGCACATAGACCGGCGCTCCATAGAGCTCGAGTGCGCGGTTCACGATGAGGATGGCGCGGTCCACGCCTGCGCAAAAGCCCCTCGGATTGGCAAGCTTGATTTGCATATTTACTGCCCCGCCCCGCCCGTCCTCGCGATTTCGTTGCTGACCTGTTCGACGTCGAGGATCTCGACTTCGAATTCGAGGTCGTGACCCGCCAGCGGATGATTGAAGTCCACCACGACGATCTCGTCTCCGACCGAGACGACAACGCCGGGCAACTCTGTCTTTTGTTGGTCTGCAAAGGAAACCACGAGGCCTTCTTCGAGTTCAAGGTCCCGCTGGAACTCACTCCGTCTCATGCGTTGGACATTCTCTTCCCGGTGCGGGCCAAACGCGGACTGCGCGTCGATCCTGAGTCGCCTGCTGTCACCCGCCACGAGACCAAACATAGCCGACTCGAATCCAGGCAGCAGATTTCCGTCACCCACGCTGAACGTTGCCGGCTTGTCACCGGTGCTGTCGACCAATTCCCCGTTCGACATAAAGAGGGAAAACCGAAGCGTCACACGCGTACCCGGCCCCACCGGCGTCCTGTCAGGCATGGGACTCTGCTCCTTGTTTCGGTCTGATGAACATGTCGAGTATCAGTAGCGCCGCACCCACGCTGATCGACGAGTCGGCGACATTGAAGGCGGGAAAATACCAGTCCTGATAATGGACCAGGACGAAGTCGACCACATAACCGACGCTCGCACGATCGATCAGGTTGCCCACGGCGCCGCCAATAATTAACGCCAGCGCCACCGCGAGGAGCTTCTCGGTCCGATGGATTCGATAGAGCCACACGCCAACAACCGTGCTCACAATCAAGGACACGGCCACCAGCAGCCATCGCTGCCAGCCGTCCTGCTCTGCGAGGAAACTGAATGCGGCGCCCTCATTGTGAAACAGGCGAAACTGGAAAACCGGCAACAATTCGATCGAGGGGCAATCACCCGGGACGCAGACTCGCAGGATCGAACTCATGTAGTACTTGGTCGCCTGATCAAGGATCACGACCATCAGACTGATGCAAAAATAAATCATGCTGCCTCGAAGTACTCCCGCGCGACGACGATGTCATGCGCGATGGCTGCCTTGAGCGCGTCAAGACCGTCGAATTTGATCTCTTTTCGAATCTTGTGACGGAAGATCACCTTCACACACTTGCCGTATATGACATCCGAGAAGTCGAAGATGTTCACCTCGAGAATCGGCTTTGGTGTCGCTTCGTTCAGTGTCGGGCGGACACCGACGTTCGCAACACCGCGGAATCGTTGACCCGGTACGAGACCGTCGATCTCGACCGCATAGACGCCGTCGATCGGTGCGCGGTAACGATGCAGTTGTATGTTTGCCGTCGGCGCGCCCAGCTCGCGCCCGAGTTGCCGGCCGTACACAACCTTGCCGATGATCGAATA
Source organism: Pseudomonadales bacterium (assembly GCA_020443245.1). Taxonomy (GTDB): domain Bacteria; phylum Pseudomonadota; class Gammaproteobacteria; order Pseudomonadales; family Azotimanducaceae; genus JANQJA01. The sequence continues at coordinate 6,808 of JAGRIN010000109.1, read as the reverse complement.
GGGGTGTCCGAGCATTTTCTCCGCAGTATCGAAGTCGCCGCCCGTCAGGCACTCACGAATCCGGGAACTACTCACGCGCAGCGACTCGAAGGTCAACGTGTGCTGGTCCGTGACTTCGAATCCGTACTGCTTGCCGGCGGCCTCGAGCATCGCGAAATCGCCGCTGCGGTCATGGCCGAAGCGGAAGTCGTCACCGACAAACAGCGCCGAGACACCGAGGTCTTCGGCAAGCAGCTTCACGAACGTCTCTGCCGGCATCGACCGCGTTCGTTCGTTGAACTGAAGACAGAGAACAAGATCGACGCCGAGTTCTTCCAGCAATTCGACCTTCTCGCGGAATCGCGTCAACCGCGCCGGCGCACCGAGTTCGTCGAAAAACTCCTGCGGCTGGGGCTCAAAGCAGATCAACATCGCCGGCACACCCAGCGTCCCGGCGCGTGCGACCACCTCTTTCAATATCGCCTGGTGCCCCCGGTGGACGCCATCGAAGTTACCGATCGTGACAACACTTCCACGATGTCGCGGCTTGACGTTGATGATGCCTCGAATGATTTCCATTACCGCAGCATTTCCCTGAACCTGAAACCCGCCACCGCCAGGGCAGCACCATAAGTCAACGCGCCCGCTCCGCAAATCAGCAGCATCACGGCGAAGCGAGTCCCGAAGGCCATATCGAACCACAGTCCGCGGTCCGGCGTCAGCAATATCAGGACCCCGCACATGACGACATTCGCAAATATGATCCGGGCAATGAACCTGCCCCAGCCGGGCACGTGTACCAACGCCCCTGTGCGACGGAGCCCGAACCAGAGCAATGCGGCATTGATGAACGCCGACAGCGAAGTGGCGAGGGCCAGTCCCGCGTGCTTCAGGTGCCAAACCAGCACCAGGTTCAGCACCATATTGCTGACCAGTGCAACGATACCAAAACGTACCGGCGACTTCGTGTCCTGCCGCGAATAATAACCGGGCGCCAGCACCTTCACGAGCATATGACCAACCAGGCCGACCCCATAGGCAGACAGACTGAGCGAGGCCATCGATACGTCATGCCGGGTCATTTGCCCCTGGTAAAACAGCGTCGTGATCAGGCTCTCGGAAAGCAGGACCAGGGCCAGCGCCGCGGGCATCCCGATGGCGATGACCATCCGCATGGCCCAGTCGAGCGTTCTGGAAAATTCCTCGCCACCCGCCTCGGCATGTTCCTTCGAGAGGCTCGGCAGGATGACAGTGGCAATCGTGATGCCGAACAGCGCGAGCGGCAGTTCCAGCAAGCGATCAGAGTAATAAAGCCACGAAAGACTGCCGGTGACCAAAAACGATGCCAGCACCGTGTCGAGCAGCAGGTTGATCTGGCCCACAGAAACCCCAAAGAGGGCCGGCAGCATCAGCGTGAAGATACGGCGGACGCCCTCGTGACGGAAGTCGACACGAGGGCGTGGCAGCAGATGTTCCTTCGCCAAAAACGGTATCTGGAAGGTGAGCTGTGCGACCCCTGCGATGAGCACGCCCCAAGCCAGGGCCATAACCGGCTCGGCAAGCGAACCCCGGAGCCACACCGCGCAGGCGATGAGCGAGATATTGAGCAGCACCGGGGTAAACGCCGGCACGGCGAAGCGATTCCACGTGTTGAGCACGCTGCCGGCAAAGGCCGTCATCGAGATCAGCATGAGGTATGGGAACGTGAGCCGCAGCATGTCGATCGCAAGACCCAGCTTCTCATCCATGCCGTTGTAGACGTACCCGGCCGCGAACACCTTGATGATGTATTCGGCGCCGAGAACGCCAGCGACCGTGATCGCCAGCAATGTGACGCCGAGCGTCCCGGAGACCTTGTCCAAAAGGGCCTTGACCTCGGCGGCGCTGCGCTTCGCCCGGAACTCTGCCAAGACGGGCACGAAGGCCTGTGAGAACGCGCCCTCTCCAAACAGGCGCCGGAAGAAATTGGGAATACGGAATGCGAGGAAAAAGGCGTCAGCACCGGCGCTGGCACCGAAATAATAGGCCACCACCATGTCACGGACGAGCCCGAGGATCCGCGACAGCATCGTCATCGCCGAGACGATGCCCGTCGAGCGCAGCAGCCCGCGGCCAGCCTTTGGCGTGATCTCGGGTACTTCACTCATGCGGCGCCCAGGCCCGGCCTAACAGCATGATTTCGTTTGACAATAATAGATCGAATCGGCATAGTACCGCGTCTTATTTTCCGGACCAATTCGAGGATATAACCGAAGTGGCAAACACACCCCAGGCGCGCAAGCGCGCCAAACAGGCGGAAAAACGCAGGAAGCGTAATGCGAGCCAGCGTTCCGCACTGCGTACGGCCATCAAGAAGGTCGTCGCTGCAATCCAGAATGGCCAGGTCGAACCGGCTTCGAGCGCCTACAGCGCTGCGGTGCCCGTCATCGATCGCGCCGTGACCCATGGCCTTATTCACAAGAACAAGGCTGCCCGGCACAAGTCCCGCCTGAACGCACAAGTCAAAGCACTCGCTTCCTGACCCATCACGCTTGTTCGTGACACTAGAGCACCGCGAGATTGTCGCGGTGCACCAGTTCCTCATCGCTGATGAACCCGAGGATCGACTCGATATCGCGCGTCGAGTGGCCCGCAATGCGCGCGGCGTCCTCGCTGTTGTAGTTGATGAGTCCGCGGGCAATCTCCCTGCCGTCTTCGTCAACCAGTGAGACCATTTCACCCCGCGTGAAGTGTCCGCGCACGGCCTTGACCCCGACCGGCAGCAGGCTGCGTCCGTCTTTGGTGAGTACACGCACCGCACCGCCGTCGAGTACCAGCTTTCCGCGTGTCGGCAGTGCAGCAAGCCATTGCTTGCGTGAAACCAGCACTTCCTGGTCGGCTGTAAGCAGCGTGCCGCTGACCTCACCTGCAGCAAGTCTCGTAATCACCTGCCCTGCATTGCCCGAGGCAATGATGGTGTTCGCGCCACTGCGCGCCGCCGTTCGAGCCGCGTTGATCTTCGTGACCATGCCGCCCCGCCCCAGCGCACCGCTACCTCCTGCCATCCTGTCGAGACGAGGGTCTCGCGCACGCATTGTCGTCACCAGTTCCGCATCGGGTACCTTGCGCGGGTCAGCGGTAAAAACACCCGCCTGGTCGGTCATCAGCAGCAGGGTATTGGCTTCAATGAGGTTCGCGACCAGCGCTGCCAGCGTATCGTTATCACCGAACCTGAACTCGTCGGTCACGACGGTATCGTTCTCGTTGACGACAGGGATCACGCCAAGGTCGATGAGGTTGCGCAATGTGCTGCGCGCATTGATATATCGCTCACGGGACTTCAGGTCGTCATGCGTCAACAGCACCTGCGCGGTGTGCAGGCCATAGCGCTGGAAAGAAGACTCGTATAACTGGATAAGTCCCATCTGGCCGACCGCCGCGGCAGCCTGGAGCAGGTGCAGTTCCTTGGGCCTGGTCTTCATCCCCAGACGGTTCATGCCTTCCGCCACCGCACCGGAAGACACCAGTACCACCTGGATGCCGCTACGATGGACGTTTACGATTTCATCGACCCAGCGCGACACCGGACCGGCAGCCAGACCCCGACCATCTGCAGTGAGCAACGACGAGCCCACCTTGATGACCCAGGTCTTGCCCGGTTCGTATCCGACCGCCGATATCAGCGCCTGGTCAGTCATCGTTCGTACTGCACATCCACATCGTCATCATCATCTTCGTCTTCGTCGCCACCGAGCCGGCGCTGGCGCCGCAACTCCCGCTGCGCAAGCGAGAACGCATGGACTTCCTCGCGGATACGTTCCTGCTCTGCAGCGGCCCGGTCTTCCTCGGCGCGTTCCGCTTCTTCTTTCATCCTTGCAAGGTGTACGCCGAGATCGCGGATAAGCTTGTCGGTCCCTTCGCCGCTGATTGCAGAAATCGCATAGACGGGACCCGCGAATGCGAGTTCGTTCACGACGCCGGACATCCGCTCTGCCGCTTCTTCTTTTGAAAGCAGGTCTGTCTTGTTGAAGACGAGCCAGCGCTCCTTGCTCGCAATACCTTCGCTGTAGCGAGCGAGTTCGTTCTCAATCGTGCGAACATTTTCGGCCGGGTCGCTGCCATCGACAGGTAACAGATCCACAATATGGAGCAACAGGCGCGTGCGAGAGAGATGCTTCAGGAATTGTACTCCCAGGCCCGCACCATCTGCCGCACCCTCGATCAGCCCGGGAATGTCGGCAATGACGAAGCTGCGCGAGTCACCGATCCGCACAACGCCGAGATTGGGCACGAGTGTTGTAAACGGATAGTCCGCCACTTTCGGCCGGGCGGCCGATACCGCGCGAATCAAAGTGCTTTTGCCCGCATTGGGCAACCCGAGAAGCCCGACGTCTGCAATCAGCTTGAGTTCGAACCGAAGGTTTCTGACCTCTCCCGGCTCGCCCTGGGTCGTCTGCCGGGGTGCGCGGTTGGTGGAAGACTTGAATCGGGTATTGCCGAGGCCCCGCTTGCCACCTCGCGCAACGAGCAGGCGCTCGCCTTGCGCCGCGATGTCGCCGAGATACTGCCCGGTGTCCTCGTCGAAAATACTGGTTCCGAGCGGGACTTTGAGCGCAATATCGTCTCCGTTCGCCCCGGTCCGGTCACTGCCCTTGCCGTGCTCGCCTTTCTGGGCCCGGTATCGCGGCTGGAAGCGGTAATCGACCAGTGTGTTCAGCGCAGCGTCGCCCTCGAGATAGACGCTGCCGCCGTCTCCGCCATCACCACCATCCGGTCCGCCACGCTCGATGAATTTCTCGCGACGAAAGCTCAGGCAGCCGTTGCCGCCCTTGCCGGCTTCAACCCGCACACTTGCTTCGTCGACGAATTTCATCGGTATTCCCTATCCTCGCGCAAAAAAAACCCCGTCGGTGACGGGGCTTTTTCGATCTCGATCCGGCGTTACGCCTCGGCCACCACGCTCACATATTTGCGCTTCGATGGGCCTTTGACCTGGAATTCCACCTTGCCGTCTGACTTGGCGAAAAGCGTATGATCCTTGCCGCAGCCCACGTTTTCACCGGGGTGAAACTTCGTGCCGCGCTGGCGCACGATGATGCCGCCGGCCTGGATTGCCTCGCCGCCGAACACTTTGACACCGAGCCGCTTGGACTGGGAGTCGCGCCCGTTGCGTGTACTACCGCCTGCTTTCTTGTGGGCCATCTCTTAACCTCCCGTAATTTCCTTGATCTTCACCTGCGTGAACGCCTGGCGATGCGAGCCCTGGCGACGGTAATGCTTGCGTCGCTTGAACTTGATGATGTTGACCTTGCGGCCGTTGCCGTGGGCCAAAACTTCAGCCGTGACCTTGCCACCTTCGACAAAGGGCTTGCCCACTTTGATATCGGCGCCTTCTCCGATGAGCATCACTTCGTTGAAGTCGACCGTGGAACCGGCCTCCGCGTCCAGCTTCTCGAGCTTCAGCACTTCGCCGGGCTCAACGCGATGCTGGTTACCGCCACTCTTTATTACAGCGTACATGTCAAATAACTCTTTAGTAATCCGGTTGGCAGGGGCAATACGTCGGCCCCCGAATCAGGGTGCGCAATTCTACGGTAAGCCCCCCGGCCAATCAAGCACTGATCCCGCGGCTTCTGCAGCGCAACAATCTTGACACGCCCCGAGCCCATCCCTAGCATTCCATCCCTTCGGCGCGGCCGCGCGCCCGGGCGTATCCACGAAATGAAGTATCCCTTTTATGAGGCCGTGGCGGCAGACTTCCAGGCCGTCAACGCGCTCATTATCGACAGCCTGAGCTCCCACGTGCCGCTGGTCGAGGAGATTTCCGGCTACCTGATCGAAGCCGGCGGCAAGCGCCTGCGCCCGCTGCTCGTTCTGCTCTCAGCGAACGCTTGCCGCTACAACGACCGGGACCACATCAAGCTCGCCGCCGTCATCGAATTTTTGCACACCGCGATGCTGCTGCACGACGACGTGGTGGATGCATCGGACCTGCGCCGTGGCCGCAAGACCGTCAATGCCGCCTGGGGCAACCCGGCGAGCGTGCTGGTCGGCGATTTCCTGCATTCCCGCGCGTTCGAGATGATGGTCCAGATCGGCAACATGCGGGTCATGGAGATACTTTCGACCGCCACCAATACCATCGCCGAGGGCGAGGTCCAGCAGCTCACCTATGTGCGCAATCCGGATCTCACCGAGGAGAACTATATGGAGGTCATCAGCCGCAAGACCGCCATGCTGTTCCAGGCCGCCTCACATTCCGGCGCGGTGCTGGCCGGCGCAAGCGAGGCGCACGAGGCGTCACTGCGCGACTATGGCATTCACCTCGGGCTCGCCTTCCAACTCATCGATGACGTGCTCGACTACGATGGCAACACGGAAAATCTCGGCAAAAACGTGGGCGACGATCTGGCTGAGGGCAAGGTCACCCTGCCGCTCATCGCCGCCATGCGGGGCGGCCAGCCGGAAGATGCCGCCTTCATCAGGCAGGCCATCATGAACGGCGGCGTGGAAAATCTTTCCAAAATGGCGGATACAGTTAAACGCGCGGGTGGTTTACAATACGCCCTGAGTCGGGCCGAGGCCGAGCGAGACCGTGCCCTCGAGAGCCTTTCAGGCTTGCCTGATTCATCATTCAAGGATGCCATGGAAACGCTCGCCAACTTCGCGGTGGCGCGCACTTCATAGACTTTCTTTGAAACAAGTTGTTTTAGCGTCGGGGTGTAGCTCAGCCTGGTAGAGCACTGTCTTCGGGAGGCAGGGGTCGTGAGTTCAAATCTCGCCATCCCGACCACTATTCCACTCATCAACACCAGTCTTCGCAGGGTCGTGACAACGGCGTTGCGCGTTA
>JAGRIN010000010.1 GCA_020443245.1 Pseudomonadales bacterium | reverse complement strand
GACGACCTGCTGCTTCGCCGACAGCCCTACGCATGGATGCCAGCGCGATGAAGTCTTCCGCCTCCGGCTGGTACGGCACGCGAGCAACTTCCAGCGCGCCTTGCGCAAGGAGAAGCGCCTCCGCTTCGCTGACGAGCGAGATCATGTTGTCATAGCTGGTGCGTGCGTCATCGCCAAAGGTAAACAGTCCGTGATGCATCAACATGATGCCGGCCAACGACGACCAGTCTGTCTCCCGCGTCATTTCGTAGACCTGCTTCGCGAGCACGAATCCAGGCATCACGTAAGGCAACACCAGTACCCTGTCGCCGTAGAGATCCCGGATACGTTGCTCCCCATCCGGCGTATTGCTTATTCCCACAACCGCGTCGGTATGGGTATGGTCGACAAACTTCGCCGGAATGATGGCGTGCAGGATCGCCTCGACCGATGGCGAGGGCGCGCCGGGGTCGATCATCGATGCCTTGAGTTCCCGCGCCATGGCGGTATCGGTCATGGCCGGCAGCTCTGCCAGTCGGGCGAGCACGTCGAGTCGCGCCGGTGAGAATCCCTCGGCAAGGATAGTGGCGAGATCCCAGCCTGACCCTTTCACATAAAGAATCTGCTCTTGCTCACCGAACAGGTTGGTGACAGAGGATTTGACCGACGTATTGCCGCCGCCGTGCAGGACGAGACCAGGGTTGCTGCCGAGGAGCCTGGAGGTGTAGACGCGCAGGCCAAGCTCGGGATTGTCCGCCGCGCTCGCGTAGCGCGCGGCCTCTTCATCGTCCCAAAGATTTTGCATCGACGTTTCCGAGGTCAGAGAGGGTCAGGGAATGATAACGTCGGCCACGCCAGGTTGGAAAACGCCCGGGCCGAGACTCAGTCGCTTCGACCGGCCTTCAATTCGGGAAGCTGGTCGTTCGACCAGATCTTGCGGATGAAACGGGGATTCTTCGAAGACATGTCGATCTGGTAGAGCGCATCGCCCTCGCGAACCGGCAGCCCGAGAATTTCGCACAGGTTGCGGGCCAGCCACTTCTCGATCTTCAGCACCACCATCTTGCGGCGCAGCCTTCCCTGCACATCGCGATTCAGGACAGTGGGCAGCGTATTCAGCGTAAGGATTTCATCAATGGCCGTATTCGCCATCTTCTCCCGACCCTCATCGCTCGCATAGAAATGCGTCACGGCAAATACCATCTTGCCCGGGTTGATCTGCTTGAGAAACTGGCAGGATTTGACGACGGTCGACCCGGTACGAACCATGTCGTCGAACAACACGACATCGTGGCCGTTGATCTCCTCGAAGGTGGACTCGCTCTGGGCGTGAAGCTTGATCTCGACCTCACGCTCTCCGCTGCGCTCCTTGTCCAGCATCACGAATCTTGCCTTGGGCAAACCGAGCCGGTTGAACATCTCCTTGACGAAGTCGCGAGCCCCCTGGTCCGGGGCACAGAGCGCGAGGCCCTCGCCTTGCGGTCCGTGTTTGACGATATTGGAGTTCTTCAGGTAGTCGATATAGATCTCGTACGGGATCAGGTTGTGGAAATTGCCCTCGAAAACCTCGCTGAACATCTTCTGCACCGAGTACGAGTGATTGTGGACGGTCACCACGCCGTCGACACCGGCAAGTTTCAACATTTGCGCATAGAGTTTTGCGGTAAAGGGTTGGCCGTCGAACTTCTTCAGGTCGCCCTTGTCGCGCTCGAACTGGGTCTCGCCGAGTTCCGCTCTCGGCCCGCGGTCCTGCGCGCTGTAATACAGGTCCGGTTCGACCAGGAGGACCTCGTCCGCGCCGTTTTCCTTGGCCGCGCGCGCGATCAGCATCGTTCTCATCGACAGGTTCTGGCGGCTGACCACACCGGTCGCCGTGCTGACGATGACAACGGTCTTGCCGGCAAGCTTGTTGCCGATCTTCGTCAGGTCACGTTCGTCGGAGATGAAGCGCGGACAGAACTCGGAGTTCGCGAACGTCTTCATGCTGATAATGTCAGCGATTTCCTCGGCTTGCCCCACCTCGAACGCGACGTCAATCGCAAAGGGATCGTCTGAAAAGTTGCTGACGACGACGACGTCGGCCGGGTTGCGGTGCGATTTCACTATTGTAGGGCCAGGCCCAAAGGCTGCCGGAGGACGACGTGAATCAAACCATCTTTTCGGTCGCATCGCAACCACGGTCCTCGGGGCGTGTCGTTACGGTCATCAAAGTGATGCGTGCTAGTGGTAGGCCTCCGCCTGGATTCGGTAAAGCTCGGCGTATTGTCCATTTTGCTTCATGAGTTCTTCGTGTGAGCCAACTTCGGCGACACGCGCACCATCGAGCACGATGATGAGGTCCGCCATGCGTACGGTGCTGAACCGGTGGGAGACGAGGATTGTCACGCGACCGTTGCCGCTGCGTTCATTGCGACGCGACGCCGCCGCGTATCGCTCAAACAGCGCGTGCTCGGTCTCCGCATCGAGCGCGGCGGTCGGCTCATCGAGAACCAGCAGCAAGGGCGATTCACGCATGAAGCCTCTCGCCAGCGCGAGCTTCTGCCACTGCCCGAAGCTGACTTCGACGCCTTCGGGCCAGGTTGGGCCCAGTTGCGTCTCAAGACCCGCCACAAGTTGTGAGACAACATCGTCAGCCCCGGCACGATCGACCGCCGCCACAACCGACGGTTCATCGGCCATACGCGGCACATCGCCGACACCGACAGTCTGTCGCGCCCGGAACTCGAACCGGAAGAAATCCTGGAAGGCGCCGGCAAGCCTTTCTCGCCAACCCTCCACAGGAATTCGCGAAAGGTCCGTACCGTCGATCAGTATCTGCCCGGACGCAGGACGATAGAGCTGGCACAGCAGTTTGACCAGCGTGGTCTTGCCGGCACCATTCTCTCCCACGATGGCAACGACCGCGTCCGGCGGGAAATGCAGGTTCACGTCGCTCAGCACATCGCGCTCGGTACCAGGGTAGCGAAACGTGACATGCTCGAACCGGATGCCATTTTCAAGCCGGTCCGGTACCGGCGCGTCGGCATTCTCGGTCTGCTTCGCAGAGTAGTCCTCGAGCCAGGCAAGGCGGATCGACCCGTCCATCCAGACGCCGCGCAGAAACCCGATTTCACCTACGGTCGCACCAATATAGGCAGAGAGCCGTGAGCCTGCCGCAAGCACGAGCAGCACATTACCGGGAGACGCCTCGAGGCCCCAGGCCACGAACACGATAGCGCCAATGTATCCCGCGCCGAAGACTGCCCACCCCAGCGTATGCCATGCCGCGCTGCCCCAGCGGGCACGTGCGACAGGACCGTACCAGTTCTCCCAGGACGAACGTCGACGAGCCACCAGCGTTTCGGCGATGCCGGTCGTACGCACTTCCTTGCCGGGCGGCGCTGTCGTGGCAACGTCGAATAGATGGCGTGCGAGCCGGTTCGACGGCGCGCCACGTTCCTCAGCGGCGCGCTCGACTGCGGGTCGCCAGGTCGAAGACAGGACCGTCGGTAGCGCAAATGCGACGAGCAAAACCAGCGCAGGATGCACAGACGCGAGCAAAATCACGGTCACGACAAGGCGCAATATCCAGCCACACGTCGTGAACAGGGACATATACATGTGATCCAGCACAAAGACCTGGTCGCGCAGTATCGTGAGGCGATCGAGGTACTCCGGCCGCTCGTGATGTTCGATCGTCGCCACGCTCGCCTGCAGGTGCGCCACATGGGACTCGAGCGCGATGGTAACGCGATCGCGGAACCGCCGCTGCGTCCGATCGCTGATCACGCGCAAGAACCAGGTTCCGGCTGCCGTGACCCCGAGACCGATCGACGCGCTCATGACCAGCGAGTTGTCATGGTCGACAAACCCGTCGGCCAGGAGCTTCAGCCACAACGCAAGGAGCGCATCCGGGAGCGCCGCGACCATGCTGAGAGCGAACGCAACGACCAGCAGCGTCGGCTCTGCGTCGTAACCGCGCTTCAGGGCCCGCCACATGGACGGTAGTGCCGCAGGTAATTGTTCAGTCGAGGGCATCGAGATCCGCCCCCTCTTCTTCCTCACCGAATCGTGACGCCTGCAGTTCGAACATTGTCCGGTAACGCCCGCCGAGCGCCATGAGCTCTTCATGGCTGCCGAGTTCGACAACCCGGCCATGCTCCAGTACACAGATCCGGTCGGCCTTGCGAACCGTCGAGAATCGATGTGACACGAGTATGGTCGTGACCTCGCGCGTCGCGTCCAGAATCCGATTGAAGATTTCTGCCTCGCCTCGAATATCGAGCTGCGCCGTCGGTTCATCCAGCAGCACGAGCCTCGCGCCGCTCGCAACCGCGCACAACGTCCTTGCCAGCGCGATGCGTTGCCATTGCCCGCCCGACAGGTCAGTTCCGCCCTTGTAGGCCTTGGAGAGGACCGTATCCAACTCCGCGAGACGATCAGCACCGGCCTCGGCGAGCGCCGCCATAATGACATCGTCAGGCGCACCGAACGGTGCGACGTTTTCGCGCAGGGTAAGTTCGAAGCGAATGAAGTCCTGGAACACAGCGGTGACCTGACGGCGCCACGATGTGATCGAGAGGTCCGTGAGATCGACGCCGTCAACCTTGATGGCACCCGAAACCGGGTCGTACAGCCGGCACAGGAGTTTCGCGAGCGTGGTCTTGCCCGCGCCATTCTGCCCGACGATTGCCAGTGAGGAACCGGCAGGAATAGTCAGGTCGAAGTGATCGAGGACCGGCGCCGCCACGCCCGGATAGTGGAACGTCACATCGTCGAACTTCACATCTGCCGCGGGCATTCCTGCTGCATCCCGCGCACCCGGTTTCAGGCTGCCTGTTTGCGCCATCGCCGGACGCAGGCGACTCACGGCCGCCGCGGGCGCCGCTGCACCGTCCAGCGCCCAGGAGAGGCCGCCGAAAGCAATCATGCTGCAACCGATCGCCGCGCTGGCAAACGTCACCATCCGTTCCAGCGGCAGCGCGCCGTCGCTTGCGGCGGACGCCATCGACCAGAACAGCAGCACATTCGCGCTCGTCACGATCAGGACACTCCAGAGCACCGGGCGTTCGCGGAGGCGCGTTGCGGCCCAACGCAGGTCGTGCAGGTATCGTCGCTGCTCACGAAATCGATCGATGGTCCACGAAGACAGGCCGAACAACCGCAGTTCCTTGGCGGCGGGCGGGTCGACGGCCATGCGGTAGGAATAGTCTGCATGACGTTGCGCGTTCTGGACCTCGTCCGTGTTTCGATCACGCCAGACGCCGCTCTCACGTAACAACCAGTGTGTCGAGAGCCAGGCGCCTCCCAAAAGAAACGGCGCCCACCAGGCGTACGCTGCCAGCACGAGGGCCGAGGCAACACCACCGATGAACTCGACAAGGCCCGAGGCAATGAAATCCATGGAAATCGACAAGGACGGGCCGCTGATACCGAGGTCGAAGTCTCGCGCCATCGTTAAATCGTTGGCATGCCGGGGATTTTCAAGATGCGCGATGCCCGGCGGTTCGACGCAGGCGACCGTCAGTTCGTCGTAAAGATATGCCGCCGTGCGACTCCCCAGGTTTGAGCTGACTGCCTGGTGTACGGGCGTCAGGACCTGCAGGAGCAGGAACACGACGCCGACGACAGAAAGCGGCAACGCCAGCGAAGCTTCGCCTTGTACCGCACCAACCAGGTAACCCATGGCAATGGCGAACAGGGCGGGCAGCAGCCCGCGCATGGCAAGCAGTATCCACCAGACGATCGCCAGCAGGCCGTCCGCCTTGGGCAGGATTGAGAAGTAGTGCCACTCTTGCCGGTTTCTGAGACCGTTCACTGGCGCACCCAGGGCTTTCTTGTCAGGATCGAAGGATGTTAGCAGATACTGTATATATTACCAGTCCCTGCTACGGGTGAGATGCGCCAAAGATTGGCGACGGAATCCCTTCGGTTGGCTAGATGGCTTTCGAGTAGGCCGTGGTCGATGCCGGCCGGAAGTACTCATCGAACACCATGCAGACATTGCGGATCAGCAGCCGGCCGCGCTCGGTGACAACGATCCTGTCGGGCTCGACCTGCACCAGTCCATCTGCCGCGAGGCCGGCCAGGGCCATGAGTTCCACAACGAAGTGCTTGTGAAAGTCGATACCGAAGGCTTGCTCGATTTCGGCAAACCGAAGTTCGAGCCGACAGACAAGTGCCTGGATCACTGCCTTGCGCACCCGGTCCTCTTCGGTCATATCGAGCCCTTTTGCGATCGGCAATTCACCCGCGTCCAGCGCGGCCTCGTACTCCTCCAGCGTCTTGACGTTTTGCGCATAGCTGTCGCCGACCTGGCTGATGCCAGTGATGCCCATGGCGATCATGTCGCACTCGGCATGGGTCGAGTATCCCTGGAAGTTGCGCTGCAGCGTCCCGTTATCCATTGCGATCGAAAGCGCATCATCGGGCTTTGCAAAGTGGTCCATCCCGATGTATCGATAGCCTGCCATACCGAGCACATCGATACATTGCTTGAGGATGCGCAGGCGTGATTCGGCGTCAGGCAGGTCGACGACATTGATACGCTTCTGCGGCGGAAACCGGTCCGGCAGGTGCGCGTAGTTGTAGATCGATATGCGATCAGGCGACAGTTCGATGACGCTTCGCAGCGTATTGCCGATGGTCGCTAGCGTCTGGTGTGGCAGCCCATAGATCAAATCAACGCTGATCGAATCAAAGCCGACATCCCGCGCTGCCTGGATCACGCATCGCGTCTCTTCGAAGCCTTGCTTCCTGTTGACGGCAGCCTGCACTGCAGGCTCAAAATCCTGAATACCCATCGACAGCCGATTGAACCCTGCACGGCGCAATCGATGAATTCGTTCGACATCCACGGTTCGCGGGTCGATCTCGATCCCGCACTCGACTTCCGGCCCGAACTGAAAGAGCCGTCGGGCCGCGTCCATAAGCGTGTCAAGTTGGTCGTCCGACAGGAACGTCGGCGTTCCGCCGCCCAGGTGAACCTGGCGAATTTCCCTTCCCGCCACGAGGGGGGCCAGCAAGGACATTTCCTTGAACAAGTAGTCGAGGTAGCGCGCGCCCTTTGCCTTGTCACGCGTTACGATCTTCGAACACGCGCAGTAGTAACAGAGCGTGCTGCAGAACGGGATGTGGAAGTACAGCGACAGAGGCCCATCCTGCCGTCGCGATCCCTGGATCGACGCACGGAACTCATCAGGACTGTAGTCGGCGAACTTCAGCGCTGTGGGATAGGAGGTGTAGCGCGGCCCGTTAACGCTGTATTTTCGAATGAGGTCGAGATCGACGAGTGACATCGGCGTGTTTCCGGATGCAAGTGGGCGCAGTCTACCAGCGGCCCGCGCGCGCCCTATTGATCGAGGTCAACTCGCCGCAGGGCCACTCGACAGTTCGCGGTACGCCTTCTCGAGTCGCTTCGCCTGCTTGTTGGAAACACCGCCCAACACCGTCAGCGCGTGACGGAGACGCGCGCGACACATATCGGGGCCGAGGAGCGCCATCGAGTCGAACAGCGGCGGGGAAACCGGTCGGCCGCTGATCGCGACGAAAATCGGCGCCAGCACATCCCGGATCTTCAGGCCCATGCGTTCGGCGAGCGAAACGAACAACTGGTTGATGGGCTCACGCTCCCAGTCGCTGAGCGCCTCGAGTTCCCACAGCGCGAACTGGAGAACCTGGATGACGCCCTCCGTATCCAGCCCCTTGAACTCGAACTGCGCCGGCGTGACAGTTGGCATGCCTTCGACGAGAAACGCCGCGAGCGGTGCGACTTCAGAGAAGGTATCGACGCGCTCGCGAACCAGCGGAATCACTTTCATAAGGTTGTCGCGGTTGTAGGCCCACGAGATCATGCGCTCGGCGAGTTCGTCATCCGACAGGGACTCCCGGAGCCATCGGCCGTTCAACCACTTCAGCTTCTCAACATCGAACACCGGCGCACCCAGTGATATCCGGTTGATGTCGAAGTGCGCAATCATCGCCGCAAGGTCGAACTTCTCCTCGCCGTCCGGCATGCTCCAGCCGAGCATCCCGAGGTAGTTCAGTACCGCTTCCGGCAGGAAGCCCATGCGTTCATAGAAACGAATGCTGGTCGGGTTCTTGCGCTTGCTGAGCTTGCTCTTGTCGGGATTGCGCAAGAGCGGCATGTGGATGAGCGCCGGCATCGGCCAGCCAAAGTACTGGTAGAGCAGGATGTGCTTGGGCGCGGAATTGATCCACTCCTCCCCGCGGATGATGTGCGTGATCTCCATGAGGTGATCGTCCACCACAACCGCCAGGTGATAGGTCGGGTTGCCGTCAGACTTCAGCAGCACCTGCATATCGACCTGCGAAAAGTCGATCTCGATGTCGCCGCGCAGCAGGTCCTTGACGGTACAGGTGCCCGAATCCGGCACCTTCATCCGCACAACGGAGGACTCGCCACGCGCCAGCCGGGCCTCGACCTCCTCTGCCGGAAGGCGACTGCAGTGGCCATCGTAGCGGGCGGTCTGGCCCGCGCGCATCTGCTCGGCACGCATCGCATCGAGGCGCTCTGTTGTACAAAAGCAGTGGAACGCATGACCTGCTTCGATGAGCTGGTCGACATATGTCCGGTAGATATCCAGTCTTTCGCTCTGCCTGTACGGGCCGAAAGGTCCCCCTTTGTCCGGGCCTTCGTCCCACTCGAGGCCGAGCCAGCGCAATGCGTCGAGGATATTCTGTTCCGATGCGGCAGTACTCCGTGCAGCGTCAGTATCCTCGATACGCAGGATAAACTGGCCACCGTGCTGGCGCGCCATGCAGAGGCAGAAGAGCGCCATATAGGCGGTCCCCACATGAGGGTCACCCGTTGGAGAGGGAGCAACGCGGGTCCGGACGGTCATAAATTCGGGAAATCCAAAAGGGATGGGATGTTACACTATAAGGCCTTGAATATTAATCGAACGCAGCACCAGAACGTGACAGTGAGCCACCTCGACCGGACCCTCAGCGTCGCCCCGATGATGGGGTGCACCGACCGCCATTGCCGCTATCTCTTGCGGCTCATCGCGCCGAACACGCTACTGTACACCGAGATGGTCACGACAGGCGCACTCCTGCACGGCAATCGCGATGCGTTTCTCGACCATGCTGCAGACGAACCCTGTGCGCTGCAGCTTGGCGGCAGCGATCCGGTCGCACTTGCCGAATGCGCGGCATTCGCCGAGGCTGCCGGCTACCAGGAAGTCAATCTCAACGTCGGTTGTCCCAGCGACAAAGTCAAACTCGGCGGCATTGGCGCCTGCCTGATGGCAGAGCCGACGCTCGTCGCGAGGTGCATCAGCGCCATGCAGGACCGCGTTGGTATTCCGGTCACCGCCAAGTCCCGCATCGGTATCGACGACGCCGACGACTATCCCACGTTTCGCCGGTTCATCGCGACGCTCTACGATGCCGGCTGCCGGGTATTCATCGTCCACGCCCGCAAGGCGGTACTCGGGGGCCTGACGCCAAAGGAAAACCGCGAGATCCCGCCTTTGAAGTACGACTACGTTTACCGGATCAAAGCAGAGTTTCCCGACGCCGCGTTTATCCTGAATGGCGGCATCAAGTCCGCAGGTGATGCGCTTTCCCTGCTCGCTGGCGTGGACGGTGTGATGCTCGGTCGCGCCGCCTATTCCGACCCGTTCGTCCTGGCCGACATCGAGGCGCAACACTACGGGACGGGCTTCCCCGACAAGCTCGCAATCCTCTCCACATACCGCGATTACGTTGCGACATCGGTCGCAAGCGGTCATCATTTCAAGCACATGGCACGGCACCTGCTCGGATTCTTTACCGGTGAGCGTGGCGCCAGGGCATTTCGTCGACATCTCAGCCAGCACATGTTCAACGCGGGCGCGGATGCATCCATCATCGACGACGCGCTGGCGGTCTCGGGCCTGGACCGCGCGCCACTAACAGCGACAGGAACATAATATGCTCGAAAGCATCCGGAAATTCTTCGACCAGCGTCTCATCCCGGACAACGAGGATAAGTCGAAGGGGGGAACACAGGAAATCCAGTACGCGACGGCTGCTTTGCTTATCGAACTCGCGCGCGCAGACTTCGAAGAGGACGACCTTGAACACGCGCTGATTCTCGCGATGCTCCGGGACACCTTTGACCTCGACGAAGACGTGTTGCAGGAACTCGTCAGCCTCGCCGGCACGGCGACCGAAACCGCCAACGACGTGTACCAGTTCACCCAACTCGTCAACGAGCATTACAACTACGAAGACAAGCAACAGCTCATCCAGAATCTGTGGCGCGTTGCGTTTGCAGACGGTCGGCTGGATCGTTACGAGGAGCAGTTCATCCGGAAGGTCTCCGGCCTGCTGCATGTCGCCCACAGTGACTTCATCAAGGCCAAGGTCGACGCCCTCGCCCAGATGGAATCCGAATAGGCGTTACAGCTAGCGCGCTGCGCGTGCCCTGCATTCGACTGACTCGTTCTCCAGCGCCTCGACCAGGTCACGGAACATGTCCTGGTTCTTCTCGTTGAGACTCATCAGTACCCGATGGGCTTCAAGCACCTGCTCCCGCATGGCATCCTCGGAGAGCATCTGTGTCGGCAGTTCTCCCAACGGCCCGACTTCCTTGCTTGCCTCATTGACAATCACGAAGACATTCTCGAATCCCATGCTGAACAGGATGCGCGTGATGTCATCATTGCTGGAGACGATGGTCGGCAACGCGCCGAGAGATTCCTGTGAACGCAGCGAGATCTTGGCCAGCAGGCCAAGTGCCGTGCTGTCGATCGACTCTGCTTCGGTGAGATCGATGACCACGGCGCGCAGCTCAGGATTGCTGCCGATCTGCTTGACGAACGCGGATATCGCGGGACCAAGCGTCAGACGTACGTCGCCGACGAATTTCAGGACCTTTACGCCGTCCTGGTGTGCCAGCAGGATTTTACCCATTCAAATCACCCGGCCCTCGCCACAGTGAACACTGCAATGTCGTCCGGTACTTCCGTTACCTGTGAAAGGCCCAAATGATCCGCGATCGAGTCGACGTCACGGCAGCCGCATTCTACCAGTGATCGCAGTCTTTCTTCCTTGGCCGAAAGTTTCTCCTCGGGCATGATTTCGAACACGCCGTCGGAAAACATCACCAGCGCAAAAGCCGCAGGCAACTCGAGCTCATGGCTCTGGTACCTGGCCGTGGGATATATACCGAGGGGAAGTCCACCCATCTCGAGGTACCGCGCCCCTTCAGCCGTACTGAAAATCGACGGCGGAAATTGCGCGGCGTTTGCATACTGTAGCCGTTTGCCATGATGGTCCACAACACCCAGGAACATGGTTACGTGCTGTTCCAGGCCGCAGGCAAGCAGCTCGCGGTTGATCCATACCAGTATTTGACCCGCGTCCTCGAGGCCCAGTTCCTCAAATTCGTTATAGAGTCGTCCGGAAAGGCTCTTCAGCAGCACGGTGACAATCGCCCCGGACGTGCCATGGCCGGACACATCCGCAAAATAAAACAGCAGTCGGTGATCCGGCAATTCGAAGTAATCGATAAAGTCGCCGCTGAGAATCAGCGAGGGAACGATCAGGTGGGTCAAGGTAATCCCTTCACACTCGAAGGGAGACTCCGGCATCATGCCTTGCTGGACCCGGGAGCCGGCCTGCTGGTCCTGTTCGAGAACCTGCAGGCTTTCCAGCAGCGTCTTGTTCAGTTTCTTCAGCTCTCGCTCGGCGCGTTTGCGCTTGCGGGTCTCGCGGCGCCGCTCGATGTTGCGACGTAATGCATACGCGATCAGCGATTCGTCCGGTACAGGGAAAATGAGGTAGTCCGTGGCGCCCTGGGACATGAGCGGGACCAGGGTGGCAGCCTCTGTTGCCCTCGCCATCAATACCACGGGAATCTCCGCTTCTCGCTCGCGGATGGTCGCAATAACGTGGGCCGCGTCGATCGACGCAGCGCCTGTCTCGACGAAGACGATGGCGGGGACTGTATCGTGGAAGCGGCCCAGACAGTCTTCCTCACTCGATACGAGTTCGATGTCATAGCCACTACCGGCAAGCGCCCCCTGCACTTGCCCCAATGTACCAGCCGCCTCCCCGACGACCAGTACTTCCTTGCGTCCGACACTCATCTGGTGCTCACACGGCCGGCAATCGGTCAAAACGCCAAAGCGATTGACTTTAAACCCAAACCCTAATAGTTACAAGCATTTAGCTCACAAATCTAAGCCCGAATTTAGGAATCATGCCTAAAAGTCGTCCCCGAATTCATCTTTCACCTGCCCGTCCTTGACCAGGTACTCCCGGCGCTGCAGGTACGCATCGCGATAGAACAGGTACTTGTCGCCGAACACCAGCTTCTCGGCCGAAAGCAACTGGTAGCGGTCGTTGATGAGACTGACGGCGCGAAGGACATTGCGGTCGGCGACCGGATCCAGCTGTCCGACCGGCGACAGGGTGATGTCCAGCGGACGCCCGGACGCATCGGTTACGGTGCTCGGCCCGAGGAACGGAATCACGAGATACGGACCGCGAGGCAAGCCCCATACCTGCAGGGTTTGGCCGAAATCCTCGTTGTGCTTTTTCAGCCCCATGTCGCTGGCGGGGTCGAGCACACCGCCGATACCCAGCGTCGTATTGATGACGATGCGACCGATATCGCTCGCGCCGGCACCCACTTTGCCCTGCAGGATATTGTTCAGCGAATTGCCGACGTCACCCAGGTTCTCGAAGAAGTTGTTGACGCCGGCACGCACGAACCGGGGCAGAACCGCGCGGTATCCCTTGGCAATGGGTTTCGTCACCCACTTGTCCGCAACCTCGTTGAACGCATACACGCGTTTGTTCAGTCCAATCCAGGGGTCCGGATTCCTGGCATCGGTTTCATCGCCGTACGCCTGTGAGCAAACGACGACAAACAGAACGAAAATCAAATGCTTCATCGTCGCTGCGCCTTTCCGGTACCCGCCATTGAAGTATCCCACAATCGCTGCAGGCGCTTGCCCGAAACCGGCACGGAAGTGCCGATCGCCTGGGCGAACAGGGACACGCGATATTCCTCCAACATCCATCGATACTCCTCAAGGTCGGCCCGGCTCTCATCCGGCACCGACAGCAGACGACTTTCAAATGAAGCGACCTCGGCACACTGCTCCCGGTCCTTCGCCAGGTTGCCTCGCAGCTTTTCGAGCCGGTACTCGATAGCAGCGAGGTATCGCGGGTACTGGCGCAGCCAGCGGAGCGGCGTCCTTGTGACAAATCCCGGACCCACAAGGCGCGAAAGCTGTCCTTCGATGTCCTCGCGGGCATAGCCGGAAAGGTCGCTCGTCTCTTCCGCCAGCCGTTCCCGAATTCGGTGAACGGCCGACAGTACTTTCACCATCAGATCGCCCACTTCACCTGCAATACTCATCAGACGCTGCCTTTCGGCCAAACGTTCCCTGAAGGCTGCTTCCGAGCGTACCGTGGGCATGCCCTCGATGAAGGTATAGCGAAATACCGCCTCGACCACGTCCTGCTTCAGTTCGTCCGCCGTGCCCCAGGTGGCGTAGTAGAGCGCAAACTCTTTGAAGCGCGGGAACTGTTTGACGAGATACTTGCGTGCGTCTGCCAGCTTCAACATCACGAGCCTCTGCAGGCCGAGCCGACTCAGGCGTGCCGCGTCGAACGCATTGTCCACAACCTGGACCGATACGCTATCCCCCTTGTCGACAAGGCCAGGATACCCGGTCAGGCTGACACCGCCATGCGTGACCTGGACGGTTTCGGGTAACTCGCCGAATTGCCAGTCGGTCGCACCATCGGTCTCGATGGCATGCCGCGTGCCGCGACGGAAAGCCTGGTCCGTCTTGCCGGCAAACTCTCGCCTTAGTGCGGCGAGATCGCGCCCACGCTGGAGCACGCCGCCCTTCTCGTCGACCACCCGGATGTTCATTGCCAGGTGCCTGTCGAGTGAGGCCTCATCGAAGTCCGTCGCGGCGACCTTCACGCCGGAAAGGCGGAACAGTCGATCTGCCAGTGCTTCGGTCAGGCGACGTCCGTCGTATTCGAGCGAAGCCGAAGCGCGGTCTGCATAGTCCGGCGCCGGGACGAAGTTCTTGCGCACGGACTTTGGCAAGGATCGGATCAAGGCAAGACACTTCTCGCGCAGTAGCCCGGGTATGACCCAGTCGAGGCGCGCCTCGTCGACCTGGCGCAGCATCGCGACCGGCACGACAATCGAGACGCCGTCATCTTCGTGCTGCGGATCGAAGTGATAGTCGAGCGGCAGGGATGTATTGGCCACCTCGAGGGACGACGGATACAGCGTTTCGGGCAATGCCGCATCCTGGCGCATCAGGTAATCACGATCGAGGTAAAGCAATTTCGGATTCTTTCTCTCCGCCTGTCGTCGCCAGTCCTCGAGTTCCATTGCACTCATGACCGACGACGGCAATCGCTCATCGTAGAATCGATAGATGGCGAGGTTGTCGACCAGGATGTCACGCTTGCGCGTTCGCGACTCCATGTCGAGTATTTCTGCCACAAGGCTGGTGTTGTGGCGGAAGAATCCGGCATCGGACTCGAGTTGTTGTTCCACCAGGGCCGACTGGATGAAGATGTTGCGCGCGCGTACCGGGTCCACGGCACCGTAGTCGGTGGCACGTCGTTTGACGATCGATATGCCGTACAGCATGACCTCCTCGTAGGCGATCACCTGCCCTCGCTTCACATCGAAGAACGGTTCGTGGAAATTGCGTTTGACAAGGTGGGTCGCGAGCGGCTCGACCCACTCACTCTCAATCGCGGCCACAGTGCGCGCGAACAGCCGGGACGTTTCGACGAGTTCAGCGGAAACGATCCACCGGGGGTGCTTTTTGAACTGTGACGATCCGGGGAAGATGAAGTGCCGGCGATTGCGCGCGCCCTGGTATTCGTTGTCCTGGACGCGCTCACCGATATTGCCGAGCAGCCCTGACAGCAGTGAGCGGTGGACGCTGGCATAGTCCGATGGCTCACGGTTCAGGCGCATCCCTGTTTCCTTGCACAGGAGCAGCAGTTGCCTGTGATTGTCGCGCCACTCACGCATCCGGATATACGAGAGGAAATTTTCCCGGCAGAACTTTCTCAGTTGGTTCTGCGTCATATCCTGACGCTGCTTCTCGTAGAATTCCCACAGGTTGACGAACGCAAGAAAGTCCGAGCGCTCATCGTGGAACCGCCGGTGCTTCTCGTCCGCTGCCTGCTGGGCGTCATGGGGGCGATCTCGCGGGTCCTGCGTCGCGAGCGCACTGACGATGGTAATGACCTCTCGCAGGCATCCGTTCTTGCCGGCTTCCAAAATCATGCGGGCCAGACGCAGGTCCACTGGAAAGCGCGCGATTTCCTTGCCGAGCTTCGTGACATGACGGCGTTCGTCGACGGCGAGCAGTTCGCGCAGCAACTGGAAGCCATCGTTGATCTGGCGCTGTTCGGGCCGTTCGATAAACGGAAACTTCGACATGTCGCCGAGTTTGAGCGTCAGCATCTGCAGGATCACCGACGCGAGATTGGTACGCAGGATCTCGGGCTGCGTGAAGTCCGGTCTCGACTCAAAGTCCTCTTCGGTGTAGAGCCGAAAGCACACGCCCGGCTCAACGCGTCCGCATCTTCCCTTGCGCTGGTCCGCACTGGCCTTCGAAACGGGTTCGATGGGGAGCTGCTGGACCTTCGAGCGTACGGAATAACGGGAGATACGTGCGAAACCCGGATCGATGACGTAACGGATACCGGGCACCGTCAGCGATGTTTCTGCAACGTTGGTAGCCAGCACGACACGTCGGCGCGAATGTGACTGGAAGACGCGATTCTGCTCGGCCACAGAGAGCCGCGAATATAGCGGCAACACATCGAAGTTGTCGAGTCGCGCCTTCTTGATCTCGTGCGCGAGTTCGCGAATCTCGCGTTCGCCCGACAGGAATACAAGCACATCGCCGGGCGTGCCGCGACCGCGTTCGAGTGCCATGATTTCTTCCAGCGCATCCAGTACGCCGCGGTACTGCCGCTCATCATCATCGCCGCCTTCGGCGAGCGGCCGGTAGCGCACCTCCACGGGATAGGTTCGCCCGGACACCTCGACAACCGGCGCGCCACCAAAATGGCGTGAGAAGCGGTCGACGTCGATCGTGGCCGACGTCACGATGACTTTGAGGTCGGGTCGCTTCGGCAATATCCGCTTCAGGTAGCCCAGCAGGAAATCGATATTGAGGCTGCGTTCGTGAGCCTCATCGATAATGAGCGTGTCATAGGCCTCGAGGAATTTGTCGTGCTGTGTTTCCGCCAGCAGGATGCCGTCGGTCATGACCTTGATCAGCGTGTCGTCGCGCGTCTTGTCCGTAAAGCGAACCTGGTAGCCGACCTGCTCGCCGAAGGTCACACCGAGTTCGTCGGCAATCCTTGCACCGACGGTTCGGGCCGCAACCCGCCTTGGTTGTGTGTGCCCGATCAGGCCGAAAACGCCGCGCCCCATCTCGAGACAAAGTTTCGGAAGCTGCGTTGTCTTGCCGGAACCTGTCTCTCCCGCAACGATCACGACCTGGTGCTTGTCGATCGCGCGCTTCAACTCATCGAGGTGTTGGGTGACCGGCAGCACCTCGGGAAAGGTGATATCGGGGACCGCCGCTGCGCGGCGTTCCGCGAGCTGCACAGACTCTTCGACTCGTCGAGCAAGGCGTGCACGCTGCTGCTTGGCGTGAAGGTCTTTGGTGAAGCGAAACCGGTCTTTGATCATCGAACGATCAATCGCCGACTTCAATGACTGGTGAAGTTGGTTGCTCAAGGCTTGAAGCTGTCCTGTCCCGAAATGTCCGGGACCCTACTTCGAGAGGAAGTTCATTCCCTCTTCGATGCCGCGAATCGTGAGCGGGAACATCTGGTTGTCGACCAGGCGCTTCGTCAGTGCCACCGAGTTCGAATATTCCCAGGTGTCCTGGGGTGTCGGGTTGATCCAGATGACCTTGTCGAAGGTGTCCAGTACTCGCTGGATCCAGATGGCACCCGCCTCTTCGTTCCAGTGCTCGACGCTGCCGCCGGCATGGGTGATTTCGTATGGCGCCATGGTCGCGTCACCCACGAAAATCACCTTGTAGTCGTGCGTGTACTTGTGGAGCAGGTCGAACGTGTCGAGCCTTTCGCTCATGCGCCTGTTGTGCTCCTTCCATACCCCGTCGTAGATGAAGTTGTGGAAATAGAACACTTCGAGGTGCTTGAACTCCGAACGTGCCGCAGAGAAAAGTTCTTCACAGACTTTGACGTGGGCATCCATCGAACCGCCACTGTCGAGCATCAGCAGGACCTTGACGGTATTGCGTCGCTCAGGGCGCATGATGATATCCAGCATGCCGCCGTTCTTTGCAGTCTTGTCGATGGTGTTGTCGATGTCGAATTCATCTTCGGCACCGGTGCGCGCGAACTTGCGCAACCGTCGCAGCGCGATCTTGATCCCGCGAGTACCGAGCTCGATGTTGTCGTCATAGGCCTTGTAATCGCGCTTGTCCCAGCTGCGCTTGCCGCGCCGCTTCTTGCCCTTGCGATCGTCGCCTTCCTTACCCTTGCCTTCGCGGCCCTTGCCTTCCTTGTCCTTGTCCTTGCCTTCGCCGCGCGCGGCGTCCTCGACCTGGCGCTTGAACTCTTCGATCAGCGCTTCGAGTCCGCCCAGTGACTTGATCTTCTCGAGGTCTTCGGCCGTCAGCGACTTCTCGAACTCGCGGCGCAGGTACTCATCCGGGATCAGTGACGTCAGCAGGCTGGCGAGATCCTCCAGCCCCTTGAAGTACGTGGAGAAGGCACGGTCGAACTTGTCGTAATGGCGCTCGTCCTTGACCAGCGCCATGCGCGACATGTAGTAAAACTCGTCGATATCGGCATAGACGAGTCGCGCCTTCAGTATCTCGAGGAGGTGAAGCAGCTCAGTGATCGATACAGGGATCCTGGCTTTCTTCAGCGCCATGAAGAAGTTGATGAGCATGGATGCTTATCCTCGCTGGGGACCGCCTCCCCCACCGCTTTGACGTCGATTCATGAATGCAAGGCGTTCCAGTAGCTGCACGTCCTGCTCGTTTTTCACCAGTGCGCCGTAGAGCGGCGGGATCGCCTTCGAGGTATCCCGGTTGCGCAGGATTTCCTCGGGGATGTCGTCCGCCATCAGAAGCTTCAGCCAGTCGATGAGTTCCGAAGTCGAAGGTTTCTTCTTGAGTCCGGGTACCTTGCGAACATCGAAGAAGATCTCCATCGCTTCCTTGACGAGATCCTTCTTGATGTCGGGGTAGTGGACATCGACGATCTCCTGCATCGTTTCCCGATCGGGGAACTGGATGTAGTGGAAGAAGCAGCGGCGCAGGAATGCGTCCGGCAGTTCTTTCTCGTTGTTACTGGTTATCACGACGATGGGGCGTTGCTTCGCGACGATCGTCTCACCGGTCTCGTAAACGTGGAACTGCATCTTGTCGAGTTCGAGCAGCAAGTCGTTCGGGAACTCAATGTCCGCCTTGTCGATCTCATCGATCAGCAGTACGACTTTCTTGTCGGCCGTGAACGCTTCCCACAGTTTGCCGCGATCGATGTAGTTGCGGATATCCTTGACGCGCTCGTCGCCCAGTTGCGAGTCGCGCAGGCGCGACACTGCATCGTATTCATACAGGCCTTGCTGGGCTTTGGTCGTGCTCTTGATATGCCAGGCAATCAGGTCGAGTCCCAGGGACTTTGCGATCTCCTCGGCGAGCATCGTCTTGCCGGTGCCCGGCTCCCCTTTGATCAGCAAGGGGCGTTCGAGTGCGACGGCCGCGTTGACCGCCATCTGTAGTTCTTCTGTCGCAATATACGTCTGGGTACTGGAAAATTTCATACGGCGTAGACCAAAGGGAACAAAGGCTAGGAATATAACTGCGGGTACTTTAATTTGCCAGCTTTTACATATCAAGGGCATAACCGGGGGCCCGTCACAGCGCCTTATCGCGAGGAAAACGAACCAGGACAGAACCGTCGGCTAGCGACTTTGATCGGGCTCCGCGGCCTTGAAAATGATGACAGGTGGCGGGCCTATCCGCGATACCGGCGGAACTGCCGGACGGTGAGTACAACCAGCATCGAGAATGTCGTGAAGAGCAACACAACCCCGCCCTTCAAGCCACTCGCGGTCCCGGCAAGCAGTACATCCATCAGCAGCACGACGACCGCCGGCGCGTAAAATTCGGGCGTGTCACCTGCATACCAGGGCGTGAAGATGAGGACGATGGCGAATCCACGCAGCATCTCGCGCACGGCGCGATTGCCGATGATCGACGTCATTTTCCACCATACGACGCAACAGCCCATGCCCGCGAGCAGGTACACGGCCCACGCGATCACGTACTGGTAGTGGACGAAAAAACTCATCGGGTCATTCTACCAGACGCCGCCATCCTTGCCCGCGCCGCTGGGGGTCACCCAACGGATCAAGTGGTCTTCGAAGTCGGCCTCCGGCACATCCCGTTCGCTGACAACGCGACCCGAAACCGATATCCCCGCCCGCACAACGCTCGCCCGGTCGCCCGAGACGAGAGGATGCCAGAAGGCCAGGTCCTGTCCGTTTGCAACGAGGCGATAAGCGCACGTATCGGGCAGCCAGTCGAAGGCGCGGGCGTCATCCGGCGTCAGGCAGACACACCCCGGTACGAACTGCGTTCGACACGCATAGTTGCTGCAGCGGCAATCCGGACCCAGCAAACGACACGCGATATCCGTGTAGTGCACCTCGCCTGTCTCCTCGTCTTCGAGCTTGTGCAGACAACACCGGCCGCATCCGTCACACAATGACTCCCATTCCTCCCGTGACATCGCCTCCAGCGACTTTGTCTTCCAGAACGGTTCACTCATTCCGGCGCCGAACCGGGCAGTCGCCGCCCGACCGGAGGCAGCTGCAGGTGATAACCGTGTGCCTCGAGATTCAGGAGCACCTTTTCCGGATCTTCACGCGCAAGACGTCGATCGGCGCTCAACTCGAAAGACAGCGCCCTCACAGGCTCGCCGAATCTCTGGAGAAGTTCACCCGGCACGCGCGACAGGCCATCCTCCTGCCTGACATAGAGATACATGAGATCATGCCTCGGACTCCTGTAGACATCGCACAAGATCGTCACGACGCGTCGTCCTGCAGAGCGGCGATAAGGTGTTCGCCGATCGCGTCCCGCCGCCAACCGCGCAAGGGGGCAGGCAACTCGAAGCCTCCTTCCCCATCTTCAGTTCGCAGCAGTTGTTCGAGGTGCCGCCGTCTCGCCAGCATCTCAGGTGCGACCCGCAGCTCCGCCGCGCGCGCCTCGACGACTTCCTTGAGGCGTTTCAGGCGCGCCGACTTGTCCGCAAGCGAACGCGTGTCTTCCATCGGAGGCGGGTAGCTTGCTGACGGCGCTTCACGCGCCAGCGTCGCCGCCCGAATCAGTTCGTCGCCGAACTTCCTCACCTGGCGATGAGAGAAGCCGACATCCGCCAGCGCGTTCTTGTCGGGCGACGGCAGGCGTGACAACGCCACCAGGGATTTCTCATCCACGATACGATTGCGCGGTACATTGTGCGCCCGCGCCTTGACCTCCCGCCAGGCACAGACCTCGCGCAATACATTGAGCTCGCGCGGCGACAGCCGCGAACCCGACTTGATGCGCTGGTAGACCAGGGACGGATCCTGGTTAATCGAAATGTCATCGCCGAAATGCCCGCACTCCTCCATCACCCAGCCCAGTTTGTCTTCCGACTCGAGCAGGCCGCGTTGTTTTTCGTAAACCTCGTACAGGTGAATCACATCGAGCGCGGCGTAGTCGAGCTGCGCGGCACTGAGCGGTCGTTGCAACCAGTCGGACCGCGTTTGCTCCTTGGGTATTGTGAGGCCGAGAAAGTGGCTGACGAGATTCTGGTAACTCATGGAAAAGCCGACGCCAAGAACGGCCGCACCGACCTGCGTATCGAAAATGGGCCCAGGTACCACATTTAACGCATAGAGGAAGACTTCGAGGTCCTCACCGCAGGCATGGAAAAGCTTCAACTTCGACGCGTCGCCGAGGAGCATTGCCAGCGGGCCCAGGTCTTCAAGGGCAAGCGGGTCCACAAGAAAACACGTGCTTCCGTTATAGACCTGGATCAGTCCGACTTCGGGATAGTAAGTGTGCGATCTGGCAAACTCTGTATCGATCGCGAGTACCGTCCGGTCTTCGCAACTCGCGACAAGGTCATCAAGTCCTGCCTGTGTATCGACATACTGGAACATCAATCTCCCTGGATCGCCTTTCGGCCGCTGAGTGCATGCGAGAGCGTGCCGCCATCGACGAACTCGAGTTCGCCGCCGAGCGGTACACCTTGCGCTATCCGCGTGACTGACACGTCACGCCCCTTGAGCGCCTCGGCAATGTAATGCATCGTCGCCTCGCCTTCCACTGTGGAAGCCAGCGCGAGGATCACTTCCCCAACGCCGTCGGCAGCCCGCGCCACCAGTTCGTCGATGCCGAGTTCTCCCGGACCGATGCCATCGATTGGCGACAGCGTGCCCATCAGCACGAAATAATATCCCCGGTAGTGGCCAGTGTGTTCGATGGCGAGCACATCTCCCGGCGATTCCACGACGCAGAGCAGGCCGGGATCACGACCCGCAGCGAGGCAGACATCACAGGTCTCATCCTCGGTCAGGTTGCGGCAACGGCGACAGTGCCCGACTTTTTCCATTGCCAGCGCGAGCTGTGCGGAGAGATGTCGACCGCCCTCGCGGTCGCGTTCGAGCAGGTAAAGCACCATCCGTTGTGCAGTCTTCGGGCCTACACCGGGAAGGCAGCAGAAGGCCTGGGCAAGCTGGTCGATCAGGTTCATTGTGCGGTCAGGAGAAAGGAAACTTGAAACCGGGCGGCAGCGGGATGCCGGCGGTCAGTTCGGCCATCTTCTCTTTCTGGTTTTCTTCCACTCGCCGGACAGCATCGTTGACGGCAGCGGCGACCAGGTCCTCCAGCACTTCCTTGTCTTCACTCATGAGGCTGTCATCGATCTGTACGCGGCGCACGTCATGACGGCCCGTCATCGTCACTGACACCAGGCCGGCGCCGCTCTTGCCCGTGACTTCCGCCCTGGCGAGTGCCTCTTGCATCGACTGCATTTTTTCCTGCATCTGCTGCGCCTGTTTCATCAGGTCGCCGAATCCACCTTTCATCCTTACCCCTCGTTATCGTTCCGCCTGAGAGCGCGGCATGATGCTGCCCATGTTCAACTTGCCGTCGAATGCTTCGATGATCTGCTTGACGTTGCCGTCATTCGAGATCGCGTCGATGGCCTTTGCCCGTTCTTCATCATCCCGTCGCTCCTGCGCCTGCGCGGGCGTCTCGCCGTCCGTATCCCTGATCTCGATCGTGAGGCGCATCTCGCGCCCGAGTCGCTTCGTCAGTGCCTGGGCAATGCGAGCTTCATGCGAGGCATTCCACAGACTCGCATGCTGCTCTCGCAACAGGAGCACGACCTGCTCGTCATCGATGCTGCCCATCACACAGTTGGAAGCGAGCGCGCGGGTTACACCGGACAGGTCGAGCTCACCAAAGAGCCGGTCCCAGTCACCCGGATCGGGAAGCGAAGCGGATTGCGAGTCGCCTTCTACCCGGTTGTCCGGTTCCGCGGACGCCTGGGCGGGCTTCACATCCACTACCGTGGCAGATTCCGCCA
>JAGRIN010000108.1 GCA_020443245.1 Pseudomonadales bacterium | reverse complement strand
TGGTTCGTACGACGCAGGTCACCCTCGACCGGGATCTTCGCGATTTCGGCACGCAGCTTGTCGAGTTCTTCCTCTGTCAGCTCCTGCACGCGCGCGGTGGGGCTGACGCCTGTCGCGGCACACAGGTCACGTGCCGTCTTGCGGCCGATGCCATAGATATACGTCAGAGAAATCTCCGCGTGTTTGTTGTCAGGAATGTTGATTCCAGCTAAACGAGCCATTAATCGCTCCTATACCTTTCCGGTGCGCCTAGCCTTGGCGCTGTTTATGCTTGGGCTCTGTGCAGATGACCCGTACGGCGCCCTTGCGCCGGATAATCCGGCAATTGCGGCACATCTTTTTGACAGAAGCTCTTACTTTCATCTTTCGCTCCGATGCCGGCCTATCTGCGGCCGAAGTTTTGCAAATTCGATTTCTTCATCAGCGATTCGTACTGATGGGACATCAGGTGCGTCTGCACCTGCGCCATGAAATCCATGACGACCACGACGACAATCAACAGCGCGGTACCACCGAGCTGGAACGTGATGCCAACGTTGACGATCAAAAACTGTGGCAACAGGCAGACCGCCGTCATATACAGCGCGCCAAACAATGTCAGTCGCGTCAGGATCGTGTCGATGTACCGGGCCGTCTGGTCGCCCGGACGGTAACCCGGCACGAAGGCGCCTGACTTCTTCAGGTTGTCGGCGACTTCTTTCGGGTTGAACATGATCGCCGTATACCAGAAGCAGAAGAACACGATGCCGGCCGAGAACAGCACGATGTTGAGCGGCTGGCCCGGCGCGATCTGCAGGGACAGTTCCTGCAACCACTCCATGCCCGGCGACTGGCCAAACCACTGGCCCAGGGATGCCGGGAAGAGCAACAGGCTGCTCGCGAAAATCGCGGGAATCACGCCTGCCATGTTCACCTTCAGCGGCAAATGGCTGCTCTGCGCCTGGTACATGCGTCGACCCTGTTGGCGTCGCGCATAGTTGATCGTAATTCGTCTCTGGCCACGCTCGACGTAGACCACCCCCGCTACCACCAGCACGGCGATCAGGCCGACGCCGATCATCACCAGCG
Source organism: Pseudomonadales bacterium (assembly GCA_020443245.1). Classification (GTDB taxonomy): domain Bacteria; phylum Pseudomonadota; class Gammaproteobacteria; order Pseudomonadales; family Azotimanducaceae; genus JANQJA01. The sequence goes on along the minus strand of JAGRIN010000108.1, from coordinate 7,476 downwards.
GGTGAATCTCGCCCTGTCTGCCCTGCTCGAACAACTGGCCGATTGCTCTCGGGAAACCGGCGACAATACCGGTGAAAATCAGGATCGAGATACCGTTACCTACACCACGCTCGGTCACTTGTTCGCCGAGCCACATCAGGAACATGGCACCCGTCACGAGCGATGTAATCGCGACGAGATGGAACGTAAACGCCCCGGTATACGACAGGCCCTGCGAGGCCAGGCCACTGCTCATGGCAAAGCCCTGCACGATGGCCAGCGCCAGCGTACCGTAGCGCGTACCCTGCTGGATCTTGCGCCGGCCCGCTTCACCTTCCTTGCGCAGTTGTTGCAGTGAAGGTGTGGTGGCGACCAGAAGCTGCGTAATAATCGATGCCGAGATGTAAGGCATGATACCCAGCGCAAAGATGCTCATGCGCTGTAGCGCGCCGCCGCCGAACATGTTGACCAGGTCCAGGATGCCGCCCTGGTTCTGCTCGAAGAGGGCTTGCAGTCGCTCAGGGTTGATCCCCGGCACGGGAATATGGCTCCCGACGCGGTAGACCACGATCGCGATGATCACGAACAGCAGTCGCTGGCGCAGCTCGGTCAACCCACCGCTGACGCTGCCGACTCGTCCCTTTTGTGCAACCGAACTGGTCATCAGTTAACTGTCTACTCTTCTATCTTGCCGCCGGCCGCTTCGATCGCGGCACGGGCACCCTTGGTTACCCGAATCCCTTTCAGGGTTACGGGCTTCTTGATTTCCCCGGACAGCATCACCTTGGCGCGCGTATAGCTGCCATTGATGATGTCCGCTTTCTTCAGCGCGTCGAGATCGATCACATCGCCCTCGACCTTGCCGAGTTCGGTCAACGTCACTTCCGCCGTGGTACGGGCCATCTTCGAGTTGAACCCGAACTTCGGCAGACGCGTTTGCAGTGGCTGCTGGCCGCCCTCGAAACCGGGACGTACCTTGCCGCCGGAACGGGACTTCTGGCCCTTGTGGCCGCGGCCCGCGGTCTTGCCGAGACCACTGCCGATGCCGCGCCCGACGCGCTTGCCTTCGGACTTCGCGCCTTGCGCCGGCTTGATTGTGTTGAGTCGCATGATTGTCCGCCTTAGTCTTCGACTTTCAGGAGGTAAGACACCTTGTTGATCATGCCGCGCGTTGCGGGGGTGTCGATTACTTCCACTGTTTGCCACATCTTGCGGATACCCAGGCCTGCCACGCAGTCCTTATGGGTCTTGAGACGCCCGATGAGGCTCTTGGTCAATGTCACCTTGATCGTCTTTTCGCCAGCCATCTTCTTTAGCCCATAATCTCTTCGACTGTCTTGCCACGCTTCTCGGCAACCGACTCCGGTGCGCGCATATTCTTCAGTCCGTTGAACGTTGCACGAATCACGTTGACCGGGTTGGTCGAGCCGTAGCACTTCGCAAGTACGTTGTGCACACCGGCGACTTCCAACACCGCACGCATGGTCTTGCCCGCGATGACACCGGTACCTTCGGATGCCGGCTGCATATAGATCTTGGAGGCGCCGTGGCGTGCCGTGATCGGGTACTGGATGGTCGAACCCTTCAGGTCGACCTGGATCATGTTGCGGCGCGCCGCTTCCATCGCTTTCTGGATCGCGAGCGGCACTTCGCGGGCCTTGCCGCGGCCATAGCCGACCCGGCCGTTTCCGTCACCGACGACGGTCAGCGCGGTGAAGCCGAAGATCCGGCCGCCCTTGACGACTTTCGCCACGCGGTTGACCTGAACCAGCTTCTCCTGGATGCCTTCTTCGTTTTCCTGGTCGTTGTACGCCATTACGCTTCCTCAAAAATCCCTAGAACTCGAGACCGCCCTCGCGCGCAGCTTCTGCCAGCGCACGGACCCGCCCGTGGTACTTGTACCCGGACCGGTCAAAGGCCACTTTCTCGATACCGGCGGCTTTGGCCCGCTCGGCAATCAATTTACCCACTTGCGTCGCGCCGTCGACATTGCCCTTGGCGTCACCACGCATGTCTTTCTCTACTGTCGATGCGGCCGCCTGTACGGTCCCGCCATCGGCCGCAATGATCTGCGCGTAGATATGACGCGGTGAACGGTAGACCGTCAGGCGAGGCACGCCCAACTCCTTGATATGCTTTCGTCCACGTCTCGCGCGCCGAAGGCGTGCGTCGTTCTTCTTGCTCATAGCTGCATCTACCTACTTTTTCTTCGCTTCCTTACGCTTCACGAATTCACTCGAGTAGCGTACGCCCTTGCCCTTGTAAGGCTCAGGTGGCCGAAAAGCGCGGATCTCGGCCGAAACCTGTCCAACCAGTTGCTTGTCGACGCCCCTTACCTGAACTGTTGTCGGGTTCGGCGTCTCGATTTCGATACCTTCCGGAATCGCGTACTCGACGGGGTGAGAGAAACCCAGCGTCAGGTTCAGTTTGCGTCCCTGGGCCGCCGCACGGTAACCGACGCCTACCAGGTTGAGCTCTTTGGTGAAGCCTTCGCTCACGCCCTTGACCATGTTCTGCACGATCGCGCGGTAAGTACCCGCCATCGCACCGGCCTTTTTCTCGTCCTTGGTCGCCGCAAAGCGCAGCTCGTCTTCTTCCTGCACGACTTTGACCAGCGTGTTCTGCGCGAGGGACAACGTTCCCTTGCCGCCTTTGACACTGATCTCGCCGGCAGAGAGCGTGATCTCGACGCCCTTCGGGATCGTCACCGGATTGTTTGCAATTCTCGACATGTCGTATTACCTCGCGATCAGAATACCGAGCAGATCAGCTCGCCACCGACGCCCTGTGCTCGCGCCGCGCGGTCGGTCATGAGGCCCTTGTTCGTCGACAGGATGTAGATACCGAGGCCACCCTTCAACGACGGGATTTCATCCTTGCCCTTGTACTGGCGCAGGCCGGGACGACTCACACGCTTGATCTCCTCGATCACGGGCTTGCCACGGTAGTATTTCAACGTGACGGAAAGGTCGCGCTTGCCACCTTCGCTGTCACCCAACGAGTAGTCCTCGATGTAACCTTCGTCCTTCAACACCTTCGCCACCGCGACCTTGGTCTTCGAAGACGGCATCACCACCGTTTCGATACGCGCGGTCTGCGCGTTACGGATGCGAGTCAGCATGTCGGCGATTGGATCCTGCATTGTCATTCGTTGATGCTCCTTTACCAGCTGGACTTCACGAGTCCAGGGACATCGCCACGCATAGCCGCCTCTCGGAGCTTCGTGCGGGCAAGGCCAAAACGCCTGTAGACGGCGTGCGGACGACCCGTCAGGCTGCACCGGCGCTGCTGGCGCACAGGGCTCGCATCACGCGGCAGCTTCTGCAACTTGAGCTGCGCCTCAAAACGCTCGTCATCAGAAGCCGTGGGGCTCGCGATAACTGCCTTGAGGGCTGCACGCTTCTTCGCGTACTTCCTGACCGTTTTCTCGCGCTTCTTTTCGCGATTGATCATCGACAATTTGGCCATAACTTCTCTCTTCTCTAATCTCAGGCTTCCCGGAACGGGAAGTTGAAGGCGCGAAGCAATGCGCGCGCCTGGTCATCCGTCTTCGCGGTCGTCGTAATACAGATGTCGAGGCCGCGCACTTTATCGATCTTGTCGTAGTTGATCTCCGGGAACACGATCTGTTCGGTCATGCCCATCGAGAAATTACCGCGGCCGTCGAACGACTTTGGTGTAATGCCCCGGAAGTCACGCTGACGAGGAATCGCGATGTTGATCAGGCGATCCAGGAACTCGTACATGCGGTGCTTGCGCAGCGTTACCTTGCAGCCGATCGGGAAGTCATCGCGGATCTTGAATCCTGCGATCGACTTGCGCGCCTTGGTGACCACGACCTTCTGCCCGCTGATCATTTCCATCTCCGCGACAGCGTTGTCGAGCTGCTTGCGGTCGGCAGTCGCCTCACCGACGCCCATGTTGAGCGTGATCTTGGTGATTTTCGGCACTTCCATGATGTTGGAAAGACCGAGCTCTTCTTTGAGCTTCGCCCTGATCTCGGATTCGTAAACCTGTTTCAAATCTGCCATATCAATCCTACCCCTTCGCGGCATACCCGCCCGGGCTCATCTCCTAGTCGATCTGCTCGCCGTTTGACCTGAAAACACGGACCTTCTTGCCGTCTTCGAGCGTCTTGACGCCGACTCGATCGCCTTTGCCGGTCTTCGAGTTGTAGATCGCGATGTTCGAAATGTGAATCGGCGCCTCTTTCTCGATGATGCCGCCAGGCTGTCCGGCCTGGGGGTTCGCGCGCGTGTGACGCTTGACGACATTCACACCGGACACGAAGACGCGATCGTCAGCGAGAACTCGCGTGACAGAGCCACGTTTGCCCTTGTCCTTGCCTGCAATGACGACTACCTCGTCATTCTTTTTGATCTTTTGCATGGTCTTTTGAATTCCTGCCTTGTCCTTACAGCACTTCCGGCGCCAGGGATACGATCCGCATGAACCTGTCGGTCCTGAGTTCCCTTGTAACCGGTCCGAAAATACGAGTGCCGATGGGTTGCTTCTGCGCGTTCAGTAATACGGCGGCGTTTCCGTCAAATCGAATCACTGAACCGTCGCTGCGACGAATGCCCTTTTTGGTCCGTACGACGACTGCATCGAGTACCTGGCCCTTGCGAACACGACCGCGCGGAATTGCTTCCTTTACGGTGACCTTGATGATGTCACCCACGCTTGCGTAACGACGCTTGGAGCCGCCGAGCACCTTGATGCACATCACGCGACGCGCGCCGCTATTGTCGGCGATGTCCAGATATGTTTCTGCCTGAATCATTTGTCAGTTACTCCAATCTCAGATGACGGTCGCCTTCCTGTCGATGGAGCGAAGCTTCCACGACTTGGTCTTCGAAATCGGCCGGGTCTCCTCGATCGTCACGATATCCCCTTCCTGGCATTCATTACCGGGATCGTGGGCGTGGATCTTCTTCGACCGCTTGATGATCTTGCCGTAGAGCGGGTGTTGTACCCGGCGCTCGACCAGCACGGTGATCGTGCTGTTCATCTTGTTGCTGACGACCGTACCGCTTGCGGTCCGGGGGACACGTGTATGGCTCATTCGCTTACCTTCTTCTCACGAAGCACGGTCTTGACCCGTGCAATGTCTCTTTTGGTCTGGCCCAGCAAATGAAACTGTGCGAGCTGTCCCGTGGACTGCTGCATGCGATGTCCAAATTGTTCCTTCGACAGGCGGACCAGTTCCTTTTCCAGGTCTTCCACCGACTTTCCGCGTAATTCTGATGCTTTCATTCGATCCGCCATTACATTACTGACCGTTTTACAAACGCGGTCGCGAACGGCAGCTTGGCCGAAGCCAGGCGAAACGCCTCGCGCGCGATTTCTTCACTGACACCTTCCATCTCGAACAGCACCTTGCCGGGCTGGATCTGGGCAACCCAATACTCGACGTTACCCTTACCTTTACCCTGGCGAACCTCGAGCGGCTTCTGGGTGATCGGCTTGTCCGGAAATACGCGAATCCAGATCTTCCCGCCACGCTTCACGTACCTCGTCATCGCACGACGTCCCGCCTCAATCTGGCGAGCCGTCAGACGCCCGCGAGCGGTCGACTTGAGTCCGTATTCACCAAAGCTGACGTCGCTGCCGCGCTGCGCAAGGCCGCGGTTACGTCCCTTCTGCTGTTTCCTGAACTTGGTACGCTTCGGCTGTAACATCTCGATTTATCCAAAAGTCTGTACGTTGGTCTGTTGATCACGTTCTTCGCGCTGGCCCAGGATCTCACCTTTGAAGATCCAGACCTTGACGCCGAGGATGCCGTACGTCGTCAGCGCCTCAGCTGTGGCATAGTCGATGTCCGCACGCAGGGTGTGCAGCGGTACGCGGCCTTCGTGATAGGTCTCCGAACGCGCGATCTCGGCACCGCCCAGGCGACCTGCGACACGCACCTTGATACCTTCAGCGCCAAGGCGCATCGCGTTCTGCATCACGCGCTTCATCGCGCGACGGAACTGGACACGACGCTCGAGCTGTTGCGCAACGCTTTGCGCAACCAGGAATGCGTCGAGTTCCGGCTTCCTGATTTCTTCGATGTTGATGTGCACCGGCACACCCATCATCTTCGCCACGTCACGGCGCAGCATCTCCACATCCTCACCCTTCTTGCCGATCACAATGCCGGGTCGTGCGGTGTGGATCGTAATCCTTGCAGTCTGCGCCGGACGCTCGATCTCGATACGGGAGACAGACGCTTGCGCCAGGCGCTTGCGAATGTAGTCGCGTACCTTGAGGTCCGTGTGCAACTTCTCTGCATAGGCAGGGCCGTCGGCATACCAGATCGACGTGTGTTCCTTGACGATCCCGAGCCTGAGTCCTGTGGGGTTTACTTTCTGACCCATAATCTGCGCCTTGAATACCTTGTTACTTGTCTGCGACGGCCAACGTAATGTGGCACGTCCTCTTCAGGATGCGGTCCGCACGACCTTTTGCACGCGGACGGATCCGCTTCATGGTCATGCCCTCGTCGACGTAGATCGTTTTCACCGACAACTCGTCGACGTCTGCACCTTCGTTGTTTTCCGCATTGGCGATCGCCGATTCCAGCACTTTCTTGACGATATGCGCGCCTTTCTTGGTGGAGAATCCCAGGATGTTCAGGGCGTCACCCACCTGCTTGCCACGGATCTGGTCAGCGATGAGCCGGGCCTTCTGTGCGGAGATCCGGGCTCCGCGGAGCTTTGCTGCAACTTCCATCTCGACTCCCTTAGCGTCGCGCTTTCCTGTCCGCCGCGTGGCCCCTGAAGGTACGCGTCACGGCGAATTCACCAAGCTTGTGGCCCACCATGTCTTCGGTAACGAATACCGGGACGTGCTGGCGACCGTTGTGGATCTGGATTGTGAGTCCCACGAAATCCGGCGTAATCATCGAACGACGCGACCAGGTCTTGATCGGACGCTTGTCGTTGGTGGATACCGCCTTCTGCACCTTGTCTGCGAGATGCAAGTCAACGAACGGACCCTTTTTCAAACTGCGTGGCACGTCTGTCTCTCCTATCGGCTACGTGAACGACGACGGACGATCATGTCGGTCGTTCGCTTGTTCTTGCGGGTCTTGTAACCCTTGGTGGGGGTACCCCACGGCGACACCGGATGACGGCCACCGGAGGTCTTGCCTTCGCCGCCACCATGCGGGTGATCGACCGGGTTCATTGCCACACCGCGAACCGTCGGGCGAACACCACGCCAACGCTTCGCACCGGCCTTACCGAGCGAGCGCAGGTTGTGTTCCTCGTTGCCAACCACGCCGACGGTGGCCTTGCAGTCCACATGGACCTTGCGAATCTCGCCGGAGCGCATGCGCAGCGTGACGTATTGGCCATCCTTCGCGACGAGCTGGCACGACGTGCCGGCACTGCGAACCATCTGCGCGCCCTTCCCCGGCTTCAGTTCCACGCCGTGAATCACGCTACCCATCGGGATGTTGCGCAGGGGGAGGCAGTTGCCGGTACGAATCGGCGCGTCGCTGCCTGACTG
>JAGRIN010000107.1 GCA_020443245.1 Pseudomonadales bacterium | reverse complement strand
GCAATTGTTGCCGGGGAGTTCTACCGTTACGTCCCCGAGGAAGGCTTTCACCGGGTCTGTGAACCCACACCTGGAGACTATCTGTTCAAAGGCGAGCATGTCATCGCGATCGGGTGCGGGGATCTCGACAACCCGGAGGTTGAAGGATCTGCAAAGCGGGTCACCCGAACCTCTATCGCCGTGCTGCTGGGCGACCGGCGCCTGAAGAGCCGGGAGCTCTTCAGGCAGATTGAGGACTTCACATGATTGTCGGTGTCGGCGTGGATATCGTGGAGGTCGCGCGCATTGTGCGTTCACTCGATCGGTTTGGTGAGCGCTTTGCAGGCAAGATACTTTCAGACAGTGAACTCGACACTTTCCGAACGAAGGCCCAGCCGGCTCACTGGCTCGCAAAGCGCTTCGCGGCAAAAGAGGCGGCGGCGAAGGCGCTCGGCACCGGCATGCGGGCGGGGGTCCATTTCCGCCGCATCGTGGTGGAGAACGCGGGATCCGGCGCGCCGGGGCTCAGGTTCGAAGGCGGCGCCGCGGATCGCGCCGCGGCGCTCGGTGCCCGGCATGTCCATGTCAGCCTGTCAGATGAGAAAGAGCACGCGATCGCGTTTGTCGTCATCGAGTCCTGATGCCACAGCGCTCACCGGGACGTGCGGGGCAGTATGCTCGTGCCGAAGTAGTTCTCGTCGGGATCGTACCAGGCCAGTAGGGCGTCCACTTCGCCGTTGAAAACCTCCAGCGCGAGCCGGATGTCTTCGACAGAGGTGCTGCGCGAGATGGCGTCGAGTCGACTGACCGCATGGCGAAGGCGTGGCGTGCCGGCGTATTTCAGGCCGCCGTACACACGGTGCACGAGGCTGTTGAAGCGCGCACGATCACCCACAGTCCAGGCGAGGTTGATATCTTCGCGATCGTCAGGCAAGCCCTCGATCAGGACGCCCAACAATTCTTCAGCAATATCCGGACGCCCGTTTGCGAGTCGCAGCGCGAGCGCATTGTCGAAGATCGGCGCGGCACCGCCAGACTCGTGCTGCAATTTTTCGACAAATTGCATGAGGGTCTCGCGCCGAAGCGGTTTGATCAGGATATCCGTGACGAAAGCGTTTTTCGTGCGCGCGCGCTCCTCGTCTGTGATTCGCGCCGTCAGGAGCAGCACCGGTGTGTCCGGTTCGACATACTCTTTCAATACGGCGGCGGTCTCGAGGCCGTCGAGGCCGGGCATGTGCAGGTCCATGATGACCAGGTCGAACCGGTCTTCACGCGCGCGCGAAATCGCCTCTGTACCGTCGTGCGCTGTTTGTACCGTGAAACCGAGGTCATCGAGAAGAAGGGCAGTGAGACGCAGGTTCGACGGACTGTCGTCAACGACCAGGGCAAGCCGCCTGTCGCCTTGTCTGTGTTGTTCCATCGATGAGAAGACTTGCACGAGTTCTTCATGGTGAATGGGAAACCGGAGTTGCCTGACGCCCGGCCTGGGAATCGGTGACGCGTTCTTGACGGCGAGCACCAGCGTCTCCTGCGCCAACTTGTCGAGGATGGCGCCGGTCTCCTTTGCGTCGGCTATGCAGACCAGCGCGACGTCTGCACGATAGCTGTTATGCACAATGTGAAGTCCCATCGACTCGAGTCGTGCCTCCAGCGCGCGCTCTTCCTCCGATGTGTCGGCAAAGACGAGGGCACCGAGGGAGAATCGGCGTGCCTGCTTCTCGGCAGGATCAAGTGACACATGCAGGATGTTGTCCTTGATACGCGCGCCCGCGGCATGCATCAAAGCGTCCAGTCGCTCGTCGGAACGGACGTCGACAATGCCGAGTGAAAAGGCCACCTCGCCCGCCCCCACCTTCCGGACCTGGAGGGGCACGGGCCTGCGAGTGCCCTCATCCACATTCAGCAAGAGGTAGTTGAACAGGATCGAGCGGATGGTGGCGAGGTCGCCGGTGTAGGTCATCGGGTCACGGATATCGACCATCGGGAAGACAAGGCTACGACCAGTGCAGGCAAGGGCCGCCAGGGTTTCGTCCGTCAACTCGCGAATATCTAGCGTGCCGGCGGCCGGTACAGCCACGGGTTTTACATTCCCCAATTCGCTGACGAGCAGCTTGAGGGAGTCGACGTGGACGCTGATTCCCGTCAGGTAGTCGGGATCCGGCTTTCCCGATGACCGCATGAGGTTCACGAAGCCAACGATGCTCGCCATGGCCTGCATACAGGCGCTGGCAAGGCCAGCGGTTCGCCGGCGTTCGGCAGCTCGACGATAGTTGCCCTGTTTCAGTTCTGCTTCGCTCGCCGCGTTGCTGGTCTCCAGTGCGGCGATATGCGCCGAGAGCGACTCGATCTCTTGCCTCTGGTGCAACTGCATGTCGCCCAGGCTACGTTCTATCGCGTGAATCGCCGCACGGAGAATCTCAGGATAGCGCCTGAACCCTTCTTCGGGCGTAAAGGAAGGAATGTCCCTCGCAAGGCGCGCGAGAGCATCGACGATGTGCGTGCTGTACCACCGGTATCCAGCGACTGACAGGGCGAGGGTCGCAAGCGTTGCGGACAGGGTTATCAGCAGGTTGGGCAGATCGGGTCGCCGGTACAAAATCGCGAGACACAGCATGACGACGACCAGAAGCGGTGCAGTCCAAAGTGCGACAAGCTGTAATTCCTGCTTTCTCACGACACCAGCCTTCCATGCGGTGCGAATAATGCGCTATCGCCCACCGATTATGCTGTGGGTTAATAAAAATAGCGCTACTTGATATTATAGGAATCCTCGCGATTCTCCTATTATTACGCTTCTTTGTCTTCATCTGTAACGCTTATGGGCAAGCAGGAATATCCAACGATTGCTTCGTGTATCGGCGAGACGCCGCTTGTTCGCCTCCAGCGATTGCCGGGGGAAACCACGAACACAGTTCTCGTAAAGCTCGAGGGCAACAATCCGGCCGGTTCAGTGAAAGACCGTCCGGCGATGAGCATGATCGTTCACGCCGAGGCGCGCGGCCTGATCAAACCGGGCGACACGTTGATCGAGGCGACCAGTGGCAACACGGGCATCGCGCTCGCGATGGCGGCGGCGATCAAAGGCTATCGCATGGTGCTGATCATGCCGTCTCACATGAGCGACGAACGCAAGGCCGCGATGGCGGCCTATGGCGCGGAGCTTGTGATGGTTTCCCAGGAAGAAGGCATGGAAGGCGCACGCGACCTTGCTGGACAAATGGAAAAGGATGGCCGCGGGATTGTCCTCGACCAATTCGCCAATTCCGACAATCCGCTTGCGCATTATGAGGGTACTGGCCCGGAGATCATGCGCCAGACAGGGGGCGAGATCACTCACTTCGTCAGCTCGATGGGCACGACAGGTACCATCATGGGTGTTTCGCGCTACCTGAAAGAAGTAAAACCTTCCATAGAGGTTGTCGGACTGCAGCCGCGTGATGGCGCAGCGATTCCAGGCATCCGGCGCTGGCCAGAGGCTTACTTGCCGAAGATCTTTGACCGCAGTCGCGTCGATCGCGTCATCGACATGGCGCAGGAGACAGCGGAGCACACAATGCGTGAACTGGCGAAAGTCGAGGGTATCTTCTGCGGGCCGTCGTCCGGTGGTGCCGTGGCCGGCGCGCTCGAACTGAATCGCGAACTCGAAAATGCCGTCATCGTTGCGATTGTTTGCGATCGCGGCGATCGCTATCTTTCGACCGGCGTCTTCTCACAGGACTGACCTTGCAACCCAAAGAACCCGTGCTCGTCAATGTGCGCGAGCTGCATGAGGACGGCTATTGCACGACCAATGCCGAGCGGCTGGTAGTTTATGGCGCGCTGCCCGGAGAAACGGTCATGGCGTTACCGTTCACCCGCAGGAAGCGCAAGGTGTTTGCGAGGACGCTGGCCGTGGAGACCGCTTCACCGGATCGTGTGGCGCCCATCTGTGCGGTCGCAGCGGAGTGTGGCGGCTGCAGCCTCCAGCATCTCGAACCGTCGCGACAATTGGCGATGAAGCAGGAAAAGCTGCTGTCGCTGCTGCGGGAGACGCCGCCGGACGTGGTGATGCGTCCCCTTATCGGTCCTGTTAGCGCGTATCGGACCAAGGCGCGGTTTGGAGCGAAGTTCGTCGCGAAAAAAGGCAAGGTTCTCGTCGGGTTCAGGGAGAAAATGTCGCCCTGGCTGACTGAGACGCAGCGTTGCGAGATCCTCGCGGCCCCGGTCGGGACGATGGTCGCACCGCTGGCGGAACTGATCGGGAACCTCACGGTGAAGGACGCCATACCCCAGGTGGAGATCGCCGTAGGAGAGGATCGGACGGCTTTGGTGTTCCGCCATCTCGCACCGCTGAGCGCCGAAGACACAGGGCATCTCGTCGCATTTGGCGGCGCGCACGACGTCGATATTTACCTGCAGCCTGGCAACCAGGACTCTGTGTACCTGCTTGCAGGCGCAGAGGGTCCCGAACGTCTTCACTACAGCCTGCCGGATTACGGGCTTACATTTTCCTACCATCCGCTCGATTTCACGCAGATAAACCTTGTTGTGAACAAGCTGCTTGTGGCGCGTGCGATCGAGTTGCTCGAACTGTCACCGGCGGACAGGGTAATGGACCTGTTCTGCGGTATCGGCAACTTTTCCCTGCCCATTGCGCGTTATGTCGGCGAGGTCATGGGGCTCGAAGGTGTGGGCGGCGCGGTGGCGCGTGCGAATGAGAATGCGGTGCAAAACGCCCTCTCGAATGTATCGTTCGGTGTTGCCGACCTGTTTCTGGGGGAAACGCCCGAAATCAAGGCGTTTGGCCCGAACAAAGTGTTGCTTGACCCCCCGAGGGCGGGTGCGGAGGCGGTCTGTAAAATACTTGCAAGCCACAAGGTTGAGAGGGTAGTGTACGTTTCCTGCAACCCGGACACCCTCGCGCGAGACGCGAGAATACTGGTAAAAAGCGGGTATCGAATGGACAAGGCAGGCGTCGTCGATATGTTCCCACACACAACTCACGTTGAATCCATCGCCTGCTTTTCGAATCCTCAAGCCTCGTAACATCCAGCGCGAACCACTTCATGGTAAAAGTCAGAGAACAGCAACCGCTCGAGGTTGACGGTAGTGTCAATCTGGAACTCTGGCTCTGCAAACTGAACGAACGAAATCCCGAGTTCAACCTGTCGCGACTGCGTGAAGTTTGTGACCTGTCGCAGCAGGCTGAGGAAAAAGCCATTGCGACAAACACCATCTGGGCGCCCGGACACAGCAGCTTCCGGATCGGTCTTGAAATGGCCGACATTCTCACCGAATTGCATATGGATGAAGACGGCGTTGTTGCCGCGATCATCTATCGTGCGGTGCGCGAGAACCAGATCACGCTGAACCATGTTCGCAAGCAGTTTGGCGATACCGTCGCCGAACTCGTCCATGGCGTCCTCCGTATGGCTGCAATCAGCAATATCCGCTTCGGGGTCAATGAGCGCGTGCTTGGGGAGCGCAAAGACCAGCTGGAACAGGCGAGGCGTCTGCTCGTCTCCCTGGTCGACGATGTTCGGGTCGCGCTGATCAAGCTTGCAGAACGAACCTGCGCGATCAGGACTGTCGCGAAGGCAAACGAGGAGAAGCGTGTTCGCCTGGCGCGCGAGGTGTTCGATATCTACGCGCCGCTCGCTCATCGTCTCGGTATTGGGCACCTGAAATGGGAACTCGAGGACATTGCGTTCCGGTATCTCGAGCCGGATGCCTACAAGCGCATCGCGTCGCTGCTGGACGAGAAGCGCGGCGACCGCGAGAAGTACATCGAGAAAGTGATCACCCTGCTCTCGGGCAAGTTGCGGGAAGTGAGCATCGAGGCCGAGATAAAGGGGCGCGCCAAGCACATCTACAGCATCTGGCGAAAGATGAAGGAGAAGGGCATCTCCTTCGCCGAAGTCTATGACGTCCGGGCCGTGCGGATCCTGGTTCGCGATATCAACGCCTGCTACGGCGTGCTGGGTATCGTGCATACGCTCTGGCGAAACATTCCGCGCGAATTCGACGACTACATCGCGGCGCCCAAGGAGAACGGATACCGTTCGCTCCACACAGCTGTGATCGGTCCGGAAGGCAAGGTGCTCGAAGTCCAGATCCGCACAAGCGAGATGCACGAGGAAGCCGAACTCGGGGTGTGCTCGCACTGGCGCTACAAGGGCAGCGGCGACGACGAGGAACCTGTTGCCTACGGCCAGCGTATCGAATGGATGCGCCAGCTGCTCGAGTGGCAGGAAGAGTTCAGCGACGTCTCGGGACTTACCAAGGAACTTTTCAGCGAGGTCAGCCTCGATCGAATCTACGTCTTTACGCCGGATGGTCACGTCGTCGACATGCCGCCTGGCTCGACGCCCGTGGATTTTGCTTATCGTGTCCACACGGAAGTGGGACACAAGTGTCGTGGCGTCAAGATCAACAGCCGTGTGCGCCCGCTCAATACCACGCTCGCGACCGGCGACCAGGTGGAGATTATTCTCGGAGAGGAAGCGGAGCCCAGGCGAGAATGGCTGCATGTGCACCTGGGTTATGTGACGACCTCACGTGCCAGGGCCAAGATCAAGGCCTGGTTCGGTCACCGCGCCAGGCGCAAGAACATCGAGGAAGGGATGCGGCTCCTCGATGACGAGCTGACCCATCTCGGCATCGACCACGTCGACAAGCTGCAAGTCGCGAGCCAGGCGGGTTACGACTCGTGCGATGCCATGTACGAAGCGATCGGCAGCGGCGAACTGGAGTTGCTCGATGTGCTGGACCAGGTTGCCTCGCTCGTTCAACTCGACCTGCCGGGCCAGCAACTGTCACTTGTGCTCAGTGACGCCGAGGGGGATGACGCGGAGTCGCCGATCGCCGGTATCGGCGAACTTGGGTACCGCATCGCTGAGTGCTGCAACCCTGTTCCGGGTGACGCGATCGTCGGGGTTATCGATGAGCATTCTTTTGTGCTGATCCATAAACAGGACTGCCTGAAGGCGTTGCGCGCCGACATTTATGGCCACCTCATGAGGCTCGACTGGAAGCAGGATGCGTCTCGCACCTTCCCGGTCGACATCGAAGTGGCCGCCTACGACAGGTCTGGCCTGCTCTACGACATCACCGGCATCTTCATGCACGAAAATATCAACGTGATTCGGTTAAACTCGGTGACGAACAAACACACGAGCCGGGTTGACCTGAAGATGGTCATCGAGGTGAGCAGCCTGAATTCCCTCCTGACATCGCTCGAGCGAATCGAGCAGTTGTCCAACGTCATGTCCGCCCGCAGGGTCGCGTCCGACTGATCCTGCCGACCAAAAATTCGAATTCAATGCAGCAAGGAGTAATGGAGTGAACATCATCCTTTTGGGTCCGCCCGGCGCGGGTAAGGGGACGCAGGCACAATTCATCATCTCGAAGTGCGGCATCCCGCAGATCTCGACCGGCGACATGCTGAGGGAAGCGGTGAAGGCCGGGACGCCACTCGGCGAGCGAGTCAAAAGCGTGATGGACTCCGGCGCGCTGGTGACCGATGACATCATCATCGACCTCGTGCGCGAACGTATCGCGCGCCCTGACTGCGCCAACGGTTTCCTTTTTGACGGATTCCCGCGGACCATTCCGCAGGCGCAGGCACTGCAGGACCAGGGCATCCGCATTGATTGCGTCATCGAAATCAGAGTGCCGGATGAGGAGATTGTCGCGAGACTGAGCGGCAGGCGTGTACACCCGGGCTCCGGGCGCGTTTATCACGTGGAGCACAATCCACCGCAAAATGCAGGAAAAGACGACGAAACCGGCGAGCCGCTGATCCAGCGTGACGACGACAAGGAAGAAACCGTCGTTGAGCGCCTTCGCGTGTACCGTGAACAGACCGAACCGCTGGTTCATTTCTACAGTGAACTGGCTAACAGTTCTGCTGGTGCGTTGACGTACGCGACGATAAACGGTGTCGGTACGACTGCGGATATCAATTCGCGAGTAGAGAAAGTACTCGACGAACAGACAAGCGCGTAAGGTTGCGACTTACGAACACATTGTAGAAACTTTCTTTGATACCTGAGGCAACCCACTGAAAATTTTGCAATTTGAAGAAAAAAAGGTGTGCAAAAACGATTTTTTTTTCTAAACTTTGCAACGTTTGTTTTGCAACTGTATTTCGTTAGCCATCAATAGTGTCTAACACTACTGCCGAGGAGACGACGTCAGCTGCCAAAAAAACGCAATACCTAGGTGTGTTCAACTTCCTATAGGAGTGAAAAAGTGGTTGCGAAAAAGAAAACAGCTACAAAGAGAAAGACTGCTGCAAAGAAAAAGACGGCTGCGAAGAAGAAGCCGGCTGTGAAGAGAAAAGTTGCCAAGAAGAAGGCAGCTGCCAAGAAGCGTCCAGCCGCGAAGAAAAAAGCTGCCAAGAAGAAGGTAGCGAAGAAGAAGGTTGCCAAGAAGAAGCCGGCAGCCAAAAAGAAAAAAGCTGCCAAGAAGAAGGTAGCGAAGAAGAAGGTTGCCAAGAAGAAGCCGGCAGCCAAGAAGAAAAAAGCTGCCAAGAAGAAGGTAGCGAAGAAGAAGCCGGCGGCCAAGAAGAAGACCGCCAAGAAGAAGACA
>JAGRIN010000106.1 GCA_020443245.1 Pseudomonadales bacterium | reverse complement strand
GTCTCACCGACGCACGCCGCGAGGACATCCTCGGCTTTCTCGCCGACCGCCTCGGCGCGGGCATGAAGGCAAGATCCACGGCGCGCAGCCTGTCGTGCCTGCGCGGTCTCTATCGTTACCTGCTTCGCGAAAACCTGGTCGCCGAGGACCCGACGCTGCGTGTCGATAATCCTAGGCTCGGCAGGCCGCTGCCGCACACGTTGAACGAGTCGGAGGTGGAGCGCTTGCTGGCGGCGCCCGACACGGAGACTGCGATCGGCATGCGGGACCGGACGATGCTCGAAGTGCTTTATGCAACGGGGCTTCGGGTCAGCGAACTTGTAAGCCTGGAATTGCCGGACGTGAACCTGCGCCAGGGTGTGGTCCGTGTTGTGGGCAAGGGCAACAAGGAGCGACTCGTACCGTTGGGCGAAGAGGCGATAAGCTGGTTGACGCGGTTCACTCGCGAGGCGCGACGCGAGCTGCTGCGCGGCAACGAGCGATCGGACGTGGTGTTCCCGTCGAGCCAGGGCAATGCGATGACGAGGCAGACCTTCTGGTATCGCATAAAGGCGCACGCACGCACCGCTGACATCAAGCGAAAACTCTCGCCCCACACCCTGCGCCATGCGTTCGCCACCCACCTGCTGAATCACGGTGCCGATTTGCGCGTGGTCCAGCTTCTGCTGGGGCACAGCGACCTGTCGACAACGCAGATCTACACCCATGTGGCAAGCCACCGGATGAAGGAACTGCACAAGGTGCACCATCCGCGAGGCTGAATGCATCGCAGTCTGTCGGGAATTTCCGGTCGATTGTCGTCGCCGGTGCGTTTTTTGCGCTCTCGCCCGGGTTCTGAATTGCAGGAACGTCGGGCTTGGTGCAAAGTAGCCGGAGTCCCAGTTGGTATCGCTATGAAAACCTTAAACATTCTGCTGTCTTTTGCCCTGTTCTGGGCGTCATCGGCACTGGCGCTCACGCCGGAGGAAATTCAGAAGAAACTCGAAGCGCTCAAGATTCCGGTCGAGGAGGTTCGTGGCAGCCAGGTTCCGGGCATGTACGAGGTTGTCGTGAACGGCAGCCAGAGTCTCTTCATTACCGAAGACGGCACCCACCTGCTGACTGGCGATCTGTTCAGCATCGGTGACCAGGGCTTTGTGAACGAAACGGAGGCCCGTCGTTCCGCGTGGCGCAAGAAGATCATGGACGAGCAGGACCCGGCCAAGATGGTGGTGTTCGCGCCGCCCAAGGACAAGGTCAAGGCAACGATCTCGGTGTTCACCGACATCGACTGCGGCTTTTGTCGCAAGCTTCACCAGGACATCCACAAACTGAACGATATGGGGATTGCCGTTCGCTATCTTGCTTATCCGCGTGCGGGACTGAAGTCTCACTCCTACGAGAAGTTCGTCTCGGCCTGGTGTGCAGACGATCCGCGCGAGGCCCTGACAGAAGCCAAGGCCGGCAAGGAGCCGAAACCACGTACTTGCCCCAATCCCGTCGCATCCCAGTATGAGCTCGGCGAGGAAGTCGGTGTGACCGGGACGCCCGCCATCGTGTTCGAAGACGGGACGCTCGAGATGGGTTATCGCGGCGCGGAGTTCCTCGCGCACGAGGTCGGCGTTCTCAACTGACGCGTTTCTTTACTGACGACTATTCTAAGGGGCAGGCGATTTCCGCACTGACCTGATACAATAGCGTTCGGTCGCTGTCAGGCGGCCAACCCCACCAGTTGTTCGAGAGCAATAGTTCGAGAGCCAGAACCCGGGAGAGCCGATTGGCCACTCAGGCCCGTGCGCTACGGCATGCCGAGCGTCGTTACAGCATCCAGGTCCAGCGGAATCTGAACCGCAACTTCGTCGCGCACCTTGCCCACGGTATGTTGGGCCAGACGGGCTTTCGCCTGCTGAATGCCCCGACTTTCCTGCCGGCCTACATCATGCTGCTCTCGGGCGGTTCGGAATTCATGGTCGGCGTGGCGCTTTCCGTCCAGGCATTGGGCATGTGCCTGACCCCGCTGGTTGGTGCGAGCCTCATCGAACACCGCAAGCAGGTCTTGCCGGTGGGTTTCCTGACGGGCGGCGCGATGCGTGGCATGGTGCTGCTGATCGCGTTGTCGGGCCTGTTTTTGGACGGCAAGGCCGCGCTTGTTGCGATCATGATCTGCCTCGCGTTCCTCGGCCTGTTCCAGGGTATGCAGGGCGTTATCTTCAACTTCCTGATGTCGAAGGTGATTCCCGTCTCGAAGCGTGGGCGCCTGACGGGACTACGCAATTTCCTGGCGGGCATCACTTCTGCGGGTGTCGCGTGGGCGGGCGGTCATTACCTGCTTGGCGAGAACCCGACGGAAGTCGGCTATTCGTGGACGTTCATGGTGGCCTTTGTCCTCACCACCGTCGGCCTTCTTGCATTGATTGCGGTGCGCGAGCCGGAACCACCGACCGTCAGGGAAAAGCAGTCGTTGATAGACCGTATCGGGGAAGTGCCGACGCTGCTGCGTGAAGATCCCGCGTTTACGCGCTACTTCCTCGCACGTTCGCTCGCGACGATGGGCCGTATGGCGATGCCTTTCTACATCCTCTATGCCGGCCAATCGATCGGCCTGACAGGACAGACGCTGGGGATCGTGACGTTTGCGTTCACCATCTCCGGCACCGCGTCGAACCTTGTCTGGGGTTACTCGTCTGACCGCGCCGGCTTTAGGCAGACGTTCCTGCTCTCGATCGCACTGTGGGTGCTCTCCACGTTGCTGCTGCTGCTCTCGACCAACGAAGTCGTCATCGTGCTGGTCTTCGTGGGGGTCGGGGCGGCGGTTCAGGGATTCCAGAACTCTTCGCAAAACCTGACGCTCGAATTCGGCGACCGCGACGATCTGCCGATGCGAATCGCCATCGCCAACAGTGCCTCCGAGATGGCAGGAACGATCGGACCGCTGCTCGGCGGTGCACTGGCCTCGGCGTTTGGCTACCTTTGGGTGTTCGTGGTCGCGATCGGGTTTTTGGCGGTCGGGGGATTGGTCGTGCGGATCTATGTGCCCGAGCCGAGGCGGTCCGGCGCTTCCGCCCGTACATAAACGGTTTCAATTGCAATAGAATGCGCGGTTTGAATTGGCTTAACGTCTGCTGCGAGTACCCATGGACGACTTCCCACGAATCAAGAGGCTCCCGCCCTATATTTTCAGCATCACCGACTCGCTGAAGCGCGAGGCGCGAGCGCGTGGTGAGGACATTATCGACTTCGGCATGGGCAACCCCGACCAGCCGACGCCGAAGCACATCGTGGACAAGCTGGTGGAGACAGTGCAGCGGGGCGATACGCATCGTTACTCGCAGTCGAAGGGTATTCCTCGACTGAGGCGCGCGATCTGCAACTGGTACAAGACGCGTTATGACGTCGATCTCGACCCGGAGTCGGAAGCGATCGTGACGCTCGGTTCGAAGGAAGGCATTGCGCACCTCGCGATGGCAGTGCTGGGACCGGGTGACGCGGTACTGGTGCCCAACCCGTCGTACCCCGTCCACCCTTATGGCTTCGTGATTGCAGACGCGGACGTGCGCCACGTACCGCTCACGCCGGATGTGGATTTCTTCAGCGAACTCGAGAGCGCCATCATCAACACGTGGCCGAAACCGAAGGTGCTCGTCGTCAATTTTCCCGGCAATCCCACGACGCAATGCGTCGAACTGGACTTCTTCGAGAAGCTGATCGCGACCGCGAAAGAACACGGCATCTGGGTGGTCCAGGATCTCGCGTATGCCGACCTGGTGTTCGACGGCTACAAGGCGCCGTCAATCCTGCAGGTGCCCGGCGCGAAGGATATCGCGGTCGAGTTTTTTACCTTGTCGAAGAGTTACAACATGCCGGGCTGGCGCATCGGGTTCTGTTGCGGCAACAAGACCCTGGTCGGGGCGCTCGCGCGCATCAAGTCGTACCTTGACTATGGCATGTTTACGCCCGTGCAGGTCGCGGCGATTGCGGCGCTCGAGGGTGACCAGAGCTGCGTCGGTGAAATTACCGAGATGTACCGCAAGCGTCGTGACGTGTTGTGCGATGGGCTGAACGCGCTCGGCTGGCACGTGACACCGCCGAAAGCGACGATGTTCGTGTGGGCGAAGATTCCGCCGCAGTTCCAGAACATGGGTTCGCTGGAATTCTCCAAGCACCTGCTGAAGGAAGCAAAGGTCGCTGTTTCTCCCGGTATCGGTTTCGGCCAGTACGGCGACAACTATGTGCGATTCGCCCTGATCGAGAACGAACACCGAACGCGTCAGGCGCTTCGCGGCATCCGCAAGATGTTCAGGAATGCGGGCATTGCCCAGGAAGGTGACGCATGACCCGTCTCGGCGTTGGTATTTGCGGGCTCGGCACGGTCGGGGCCGGGACGTTCAACCTGATCAGGACCAACGCGGCGGAGATCTCCCGCAAGACGGGTACCAGCGTGGTGGTGGCACAGGTAGGCTGCCGCCGCGACAACCCCGCGTGTGATCTGTCCGGTGTCAACGTGACGCGGGACATCTTCGAGGTGACACGCAATCCGGATGTCGATGTCATCGTCGAGTTGATCGGTGGAACCGACACCGCCCTGGAACTGGTCAAGGAAGCCATCGCGCACGGCAAAC
This sequence comes from Pseudomonadales bacterium, assembly GCA_020443245.1. Taxonomy (GTDB): domain Bacteria; phylum Pseudomonadota; class Gammaproteobacteria; order Pseudomonadales; family Azotimanducaceae; genus JANQJA01. Next base: position 3,955 of record JAGRIN010000106.1, on the reverse strand, counting down.
ATGTCGTAACGGCGAACAAGGCGCTGATCGCGGTTCACGGTGAAGAAATATTCCGGCTCGCGGGCGCAGCAGGTGTCTCGGTTCGATTCGAGGCAGCGATTGCGGGTGGCATCCCCATCGTGAAGTCGATCCGCGAGGGGCTGGCTGCCAACAGGATCGAATTTGTCGCGGGCATCATCAACGGCACGTCCAACTTCATCCTGACGGAGATGGAATCGGCCGGAAACCGTTCGTTCGAGCAGGTGCTGCAGGAGGCACAGGAACTCGGCTACGCGGAAGCGGACCCGACGTTCGACATCGAGGGCATCGACGCGGCCCACAAACTCACGATCCTGTCATCGATTGCTTTCGGCGTGCCGCTGCACTTCGAGGCGATGTACACGGAAGGGATTTCCAACATTACGCCGGCCGACATCCGTTATGCGGGTGAACTGGGCTACAGGATCAAGCACCTTGGAATAACCCGGCGCCGCGAGGATGGCATCGAACTTCGCGTGCACCCGACGCTTGTGGCGAAAGAGACGCTCCTCGCCCAGGTCGATGGCGTCATGAACGCGGTGCTTGTCGGCAGCGATGCGGCGGGCAAGACGATGTATTACGGCGCTGGTGCCGGCGCGGGACCCACCGCCTCGTCCGTTGTCGGTGACATCATCGATATCATGCGTGACAGCAGTGCGGTTGCGAACCTCGGCTTCGTACCGGAGGCAATCCAGCCGATGCCGGTGATCGGCATCGAATCGGTACGGTGCTGCTACTATCTGCGTCTCAGGGCACACGACAAACCTGGCGTGCTGGCCCGCATCTCGACGATTCTCAGCCAGCACAACATCAGCATCGAGTCGCTCATACAAAAGGACGTGCGCCAGGGCGCCGCACCGATCGTGATCATTACCGACGATGTAACAGAGAGCGAACTGGATCGGGCGCTGGCGGAACTCGGTTCACTCGAGGAAGTCGACGACGCGATCACACGCATTCGCGTCGAATCGTTCTGAGGCGCCGATGTCACTGAAGAAGCGGCTGGTCCGGCGAGAAGTTGTCGGTACGGTCGTCGGTGTGTCACCGCTTCTCTCCCGTGTTCTCTCGGCACGCGGCATCCAGGACGCTGCTGATATCAATCCGGGCCTCGGCGCGCTGCCGTCACCGGAAGGATTCAAGGGCCTCGATGCGGCGGCGAGGCTGGTCGCGGATGCGCTCGAAAGTGGCCGTCGCATTCTCATCGTCGGTGATTTTGACGCGGATGGCGCGACGAGCTGTGCGCTGCTCGTCTCCGGTTTTCGAGCGATGGGCGCAGGGCACGTGCGGTTTCTGGTGCCGAACCGCTTTGAGTTCGGGTATGGCCTGACACCGGAAATCGTCGATGTCGCCGCACGCCAGTCGCCGGATTTGCTCATCACCGTGGATAACGGCATATCGAGCCTCGAAGGCGTCGAACATGCACGATCGCTCGGCATCGACGTGGTGATCACCGACCATCACTTGCCTGGCGATCGCTTGCCGGGCGCCAATGCAATCGTCAATCCACGCCAGCCGGGGTGTGCGTTTCCAGCCAAACATCTTGCAGGTGTCGGCGTCGCCTTTTACCTGCTGTCTGCCGTTCGCGCCGACCTGCGCCGGAGAGGATGGTTCTCGTCACGCGAGGAACCGAACCTCGCGAGCTACCTGCCGCTTGTGGCGCTCGGTACCGTCGCCGATGTGGTGCCGCTCGACGCCTGCAATCGTATCCTGGTCAGCGAAGGGCTCAGGAGATTGCGGGCCGGCCAGGGCAGTCCGGGACTGCTCGCACTGCTCCGTCAGGCAAGTATCGAACCGCGCGAAATGACAAGCCGCGACCTGGCATTCGGGATCGCGCCGCGGCTGAATGCGGCCGGCCGGCTCGACAACATGACTATCGGCATCGATTGTCTCCTTGCGCCTGACGATGAAACAGCGATGTCGCTCGCAATCGAGCTGGACACGTTGAATCGCGAACGTCGCAGGATCGAGGATGAGATGAAGGCGCAGGTGCTGGACCTGGACGACGACAGCGGCTGGATCTCGCCGAAAGATGCAGTGGGCGTTGTGGTGTGCCACGAGTCCTGGCACCAGGGCGTCATCGGTATCGTCGCGGCGCGCGTAAAGGAACGCGTGCACCGTCCGGTCATTGCTTTCGCGCCAGGTTCGGAAGGGCAATTGAAGGGTTCGGCGCGTTCGATTCCAGGATTGCATATTCGGGACGCGCTCGATGCGATTGCAACGAAACACCCGGGTCTGCTCGTCAAGTTTGGCGGGCACGCGATGGCGGCAGGTCTCACGCTCGCCGCTGGTGACATCGACCGGTTTGCGGCCGCGTTCGATGCCGAAGCTCGCGATTGGCTCGATGATGAAGACCTGGAACAGGTTGTATTGTCCGACGGCGAGATAGACGAAGAGATCACCAAAGACCTGGCGCAGTCCGTCATCGAAGCGGCGCCCTGGGGGCAACAATTCGATGAACCGGTATTTGACGGTCGCTTCGAGGTGCAGGACCAACGGATTGTGGGCGGTCGGCACCTCAAGTTGACGCTGCGCCCGGAGCAGGGCGCGCGCTCGATCGACGCCATCTGTTTCAACCACGGGACGTGGCTGCTCGAACCCCGGTTCCAGCACCTGGCCTACCGCCTCGATTTGAATCGGTACCGCGGCCTCGTGAGCCCGCAGCTCATTATCGAGGCAATTCTCTGACCGGGCGGGACAGTCGCCCCCGGTTTCGATACAATGCGCGTCGCTCGAAAACCAGCCTAATCTCAGGACCCTCACGTGGAAGTCAATTTACTCTTGTCGCAGGCCAAGGATCTGAAGGAACGCGCCGACGTTCTTAGGGGGTACCTTTGACTATGAAACACGCAAGGAACGCCTGACAGAAGTCGAGCTCGAACTCGCCGACAACAAGATCTGGGACGACCCCGAGAAGGCGCAGGCGCTCGGCCGCGAGCGCGCCAATCTGGAGGCCATTGTCCTCACCATCGACACGCTGGATCGCGGCCTCGCGGATGCCGAGGACATTATCGAACTCGCGCGCGAGGAAGATGACGAGTCCTTGCTCAACGATGCGCAATCGGACCTGGACGGCCTGGAACGCAAACTCGAGGAACTGGAATTTCGCCGTATGTTCTCCGGCGAGATGGATGCGAACAATGCGTTCCTCGACATCCAGGCCGGCTCCGGCGGCACCGAAGCGCAGGATTGGGCAGAGATGCTGCTGCGCATGTACCTGCGCTGGGGAGAAAAACACGGCTTCGAGACCGAGGTGATCGAAGCGTCAGCGGGCGAAGTCGCCGGCATCAAGGGTGCGACGGTTCACTTTGTGGGTGAATACGCCTTTGGCTGGCTACGCACCGAGACCGGTGTGCACAGGCTGGTACGCAAATCACCGTTCGATTCGGGCAATCGTCGACATACCTCCTTCGCGTCGGTCTTCGTGTCGCCGGAACTGGATGACGATATCGACATCGACCTCGACATGAACGATGTGCGCGTCGACACCTATCGCGCGAGCGGCGCGGGAGGACAGCACGTCAACAAGACAGACTCGGCCATCAGGATGACGCACATCCCGACCGGCATCGTGGTGCAGTGCCAGAACCAGCGCTCGCAGCACAAGAACCGCGACCAGGCGCTGAAGCAACTCAAGGCGAAGCTGTACGAGATGGAAGTGCAGAAACGCCGTCAGGAACTGCAGGCCGTGGAGGACAGCAAGTCCGACATCAGCTGGGGAAGCCAGATTCGTTCCTATGTACTGGACAGCGGTCGCATCAAAGACCTGCGAACCAACATCGAAACCTCCAACACAGGCGCCGTGCTCGATGGCGACCTGGACATGTTTATTGAAGCCAGCCTGAAGCAAGGTTTGTAATTATGTCTGACGAGCAAGAAGCACGAGACGAAAACCAGATCATCGCCCAGCGCAAGGAGAAACTTGCCGTGCGGCGCACCC
>JAGRIN010000105.1 GCA_020443245.1 Pseudomonadales bacterium | reverse complement strand
TCAGAAATCCTGAGCCAGGTATCAACAGGCCCCAGAGACAGACAAAGTCTGTCTTAAGAAAATAACCAGCCCCAGGCACAAAAGCAGGCCTGGCAGTTTAATTGCAAAGCAATTGAATGAGAGGGCCGGTATCAGAAATCCTATGCCAGGTATCAACAGGCCCCAGAGACAGACAAAGTCTGTCTTAAGAAAATAACCAGCCCCAGGCACAAAGCAGGCCTGGCAGTTCAATTGCAAAGCAATTCCCATCTCTTTTCTGAACATTCTCATTTATTACCTGCCATATGGTTGACCAACCCGGACAACACCCCTATAATTCGCCCCCTTGTTGTTGCGGGGTGGAGCAGTCTGGTAGCTCGACGGGCTCATAACCCGTAGGTCGTAGGTTCAAATCCTGCCCCCGCTACCAAGTTTTCAAGGCCCCGGTATGGGGCTTTTTGCTAAGGCGGATAGCAATAGCTGAGAGCCTGGACCGGTTGAGGCATGGACTTGCAAGGGACGGTGGTCCCCGTAAGTTGATTGAAATGGGCTTTATGCCCATTTTTTATTTGGGCCGCAGGCTTTATGCGAGCCGCAGCTGTGAAGGGCAACGGGTGAATGAGCAACTGACATCGCTGGTTGGACCTGTTGTCAGGGGATTGGGGTACGAACTGTGGGGCATAGAATTTCATGCCCATGGCAAGCAGTCGTCCCTCAAGGTTTACATCGATGCGGAGGATGGCATCGGCGTTGACGACTGTGCGAAAGTCAGTCGCCAGATTGGCGCGATGCTCGATGTGGAGGACCCTATTTCGGGTCACTACACGCTGGAGGTGTCGTCCCCCGGTATGGACCGGCGTCTTTTTACGCTGGAACAGTTTGAGGCGTTCAAGGGATCGAACGTCAAGTTGAGCCTGAGGGAGCCCTACGAGGGCCGCAGGCGGTACAAAGGAATTTTGTGCGGGATCGAGGACGAAGAAGTCGTTGTTCGATCCGGAGACGAGGAATATTTGTTCCCGTTCGAGTCGATCGAGCGCGCGAACGTCGTACCGACGTTTGGCGCGGGGAAACGGGAAGCGAAATGAGTGTCGGCCGCGAGTGACGGGTGGGGCAAGGAATGAGTAAAGAGATATTGCTGGTTGTCGAATCGGTGTCCAACGAGAAAGGTGTGTCCGAGGACATCATCTTCGAGGCACTCGAACTCGCGCTCGCAACCGCCACGAAGAAGCGCTATGGCGACGAGGTGGATATCCGCGTCGCAATCGACAAGCACACCGGCGAGTACGATACCTACCGTCGCTGGCTTGTGGTCGATTCGATGGACGAAATCGAATTCCCCGAGACGGTCATGACGCTCGACGAAGCGCACGAGAAGAATCCGGCGCTCGCCGTCGGTGACTACTACGAAGTGCCGGTGGAATCGGTGGAATTCGGCCGCATCGCCGCACAGACTGCGAAGCAAGTCATTGTGCAGAAGGTGCGCGAGGCGGAACGCGCGCAGGTCGTGGAAGCTTATCGTCCACGCGTCGGCGAACTGGTCAGTGGCCAGGTGAAGAAAGTGACCCGCGAGGCGGTTATCGTAGATCTCGGTAACAACGCAGAAGCAATTCTCCCGCGTGAGGAATGGATCCCGCGTGAGACGTTCCGCGTCGGCGATCGCCTTCGCGCGCTCTTGAAGGAAGTCAGGCCCGAGGCGCGAGGCCCGCAGCTTGCTTTGTCGCGCACGACACCGGCGATGCTGATCGAACTGTTCAAGATCGAAGTGCCTGAAATTGCCGACGGCATCATCGAAATTCTGGCGGCAGCTCGTGACCCGGGTTCTCGCGCGAAGATTGCGGTCAAGACAAATGACGGACGAATCGATCCCGTCGGCGCCTGTGTCGGCATGCGTGGTTCGCGTGTGCAGGCGGTGTCTGGCGAACTCGGCAACGAGCGGATCGACATTATTCCCTGGGATGACAACGTGGCGCAGCTTGCTATCAATGCAATGTCGCCCGCGGATGTTGCCTCGATCGTGGTAGATGAAGAAACGCGGTCGATGGATATTGCCGTCGACGAGGACAACCTCGCCCAGGCGATCGGTCGAGGTGGCCAGAACGTCAAACTCGCGAGCGAGTTGACGGGCTGGGAACTCAATATCATGACCGAGGAAGAAGCGGCCCAGAAACACGAGCAGGAAGCAGGCTCGATCATCGAACGATTCATGGGCCAGCTCGACGTGGATGAGGACGTGGCGATCGTCCTGGTAGAAGAGGGTTTCACGACCCTCGAAGAGATCGCCTATGTGCCGATTGAGGAGATGATTGCGATTGAAGGTTTCGACGAAGAGATTGTCGAAGAACTTCGGAATCGTGCTCGCAGCGCCCTGACGACGATGGAGCTTGCGAGTGAAGAAGCGCTCGACAAGGTCGAGCCGGCTCCCGATCTTCTCAATATGGACGGCATGGACACGAGGCTGGCTTACCAGCTTGCGAGCCTCGGCATCGTCACGATGGAAGATCTCGCGGAGCAGGCGGTTGACGACCTGCTGGAAATTGAAGACTTGGACGAACAGCGTGCCGGCGAACTCATTATGACCGCCCGCGCACCCTGGTTCGAAGCAGAAGATCAAGCCGATGAGGCTTGAGCGAGGGAGAAGTAAATGGCGGATGTCACGGTATCACAACTGGCGGAGACAATAGAGACGCCTGTTGATCGATTGTTGCAGCAGATGCAAGAAGCCGGCCTGCCTCACGAAAACGCCGATGATGTCGTTACAGAGGACGAGAAACAGACGCTCCTCGCCCACCGTAAGCGAGTTCATGGCGAATCCGATGCCGAACCTCGCAAGATCACACTGAAACGTCGCACACTGAGCACACTCAAGGCCGGTGGCAGCGGCGGTCGCGGCCGGACGGTCAACGTCGAGGTCCGCAAGAAGCGCACTTATGTGCGTCGTGCAGAAGCCGAGCCTGAGCAGGCAGAGGCCCCGTCAGCGCCGGTCGCACCGGCAGTCGTGAAAGCTGAAACAAGTCGCACCGCCGATGAAGAAGCGCGGCGCCGTGCTGCTCACGCCGAGGCCGAAGCCGAAGCGGAACGTCGTCGCCAGGAAGCCGCCGAACGTGCAGCAAAAGCTGCCGAGCAGAAGGCGAAGGAAGAAGAGGAACGCCAGAAGGCCGAAGCCGAGCGCAAGGAGAAGGAAGCCGCTACCAAATCGAAAGATGCGGAAACCGAGGAAGAAGCGAAGATCTCCGCTCGCAAGGACAAGCGCGATCGACACGATCTCGACGAGCCGGACACCGCCGAAAAGCGTTCGAAGCACGGCAATCGCAAACGTCGAGTCGAAGAACTGCTCGAAGAGGAAGTCGAGGAACTGCTTGAGGAAAACGTCGAGGCGATTGTCGATGAGCAGAAGGAAGAGACTTCCACCCTGGGACTTTCCAGTGCACGTACCAAGCGCACGCCGGGGCGGCATGCCGGTCCGCGCCACCAGTTCAAGGCGCCGACTGAAGAGATCAAACGCGAAATCGAGGTAGGTGAGTCGATCACCGTTGCCCAGCTCTCCCAGAAGATGTCAGTGAAGGCCAATGCGGTCATCAAGACCCTCATGGGCCTCGGCGTCATGGCGAACCTCAACCAGACCATCGACCGGGATACCGCGCAATTGGTCGTCGAAGAGTTCGGCCACTCGATCAGGTTCCTCGACGACGATGCCCTCGAGAAGTCGCTGGAAGAAGATATGGCGCTTGAAGGTGACGAGAAAGCACGCGCGCCGGTCGTTACCGTGATGGGCCATGTTGACCACGGCAAGACATCGCTGCTCGACTACATTCGCAAGACCAAGGTTGTCAGCGGTGAGGCGGGCGGTATCACGCAGCACATCGGTGCCTATCGTGTGCACACCGGCCACGGCGATATCTGTTTTATCGACACACCCGGCCACGCAGCGTTCACTGCCATGCGTGCGAGGGGCGCACAGTGCACGGATATCGTCATCCTGGTTGTTGCTGCTGACGATGGCGTCATGCCGCAGACCGAAGAGGCGATCCAGCACGCCCAGGGTGCAGGCGTGCCCATCGTCGTCGCCATCAACAAGATGGATGTCGAAGGTGCCGACCCGGAACGGGTCAAGAATGAACTGTCCGCTCGCGGCGTCATGCCCGATGACTGGGGCGGCGACACACAATTTGTCCGCGTCTCGGCGATGACAGGTGATGGCATCGAGGATCTGCTCGAAGCCGTGCTGCTGCAGGCCGAACTCCTCGAACTCAAAGCGGTTTATGACGGCCCGGCACGCGGCGTTGTAATCGAGTCAGAACTCGACCGCGGCAAGGGCACGGTCGCGACGCTTCTCGTGCAAAACGGGACACTGCGCCAGGGCGACATTATTGTCGCCGGCCAACAGTTCGGTCGAGTCCGGGCGTTGTCGGATGAGAACGGCAAACAGGTCAAAGAAGCAGGGCCCGCGACGCCGGTCGCGATGCTGGGCCTCGACGGTACGCCGAACGCGGGTGACCCGTTCCTGGTCGCGCCGGATGAGAAACGTGCGCGCGAGGTGGCGGAATTCCGGCGTGACAAAGCTAACGACCAGCGGCTTTCGTCACCGGCAGCGAACCTGTCGAACCTTTTGGAAAGCTTCGGCGCCGAGGCGGTCAAGACGCTCAACATCGTGGTCAAGGCCGACGTACGCGGTTCGCTCGAGGCGATCGTTTCTGCATTGGCGGAACTCGGCAACGAGGAAGTCCGCGTCAATGTGGTGTTCTCCGGTGTCGGCGCGATTGCCGAGTCCGACGTCAACTACGCGATAACGGCCAATGCGGTGATCTTCGGCTTCAACGTACGCGCCGATTCTTCAGCGCGCAAGCTGATCGAGAGCGAGGGCATCGACCTGCGCTATTACAAGGTCATCTACGATCTCGTGGACGATGTCAAAGCCGCGCTGTCGGGCATGTTGTCGCCGGAAGTGCGCGAAGAGATCGTCGGCATAGCGGAAGTGAAGGAAGTGTTCCAGTCGAAGAAGTTCGGCAGTATTGCCGGCTGCATGGTGACCGAGGGTACTGTTTACAAGGACAAGAGAGTCCGCGTATTGCGTAGCAACGTCGTGATCTTCGAGGGAGAGCTGGATTCGCTCCGGCACTTCAAGGAAGAGGTGAGCGAAGTGCGCATGGGTACCGAATGCGGCATCGGTGTTCGCAACTACAACGACGTCCGCGTCGGCGACCAGATCGAAGTCTTCGACACGCGCGAAGTCGCACGAGTGCTATAAGCACCGGGAAGGGAGCCAGTGCCAAGGGAATTTTCGAGAGGCAGGCGGGTTGCCGACCTGATCCAGGAGGAGCTCGCGCGGCTCCTTTCGACCGAGATCAAGGACCCACGAATCGGGATGGTAACCATCAACGATGTCAAAGTGAGTCGCGACCTGGCCTGGGCGGACGTCTACTTTACGATGATGGGCGGCGACGGGCCTGAAGCTGCCGAGGAAGAACTCGGTCATGCCGCCGGTTTCCTGCGGAGCGAACTCGCGAGGGCCTTGTCGACCCGGACCACGCCGCGCCTGCGCTTCCATTACGATCACTCCATTGAGTACGGCGACCACATGTCGCGCAAGATTGCAGAGGCTATCTCAGCCGACAAGAAGCACCCCGGTTATGGGGAATCCGATACAGACGAAGGGAACACGGGCAAGTCCTGATGGCGCGGTACAAGAAACGAAAAGTGGACGGCATTCTCGTGCTGGACAAGCCTGCGGGCCTTACCTCGAACGGTGCGCTACAGGAAGCAAAGCACCTGTTCTCGGCGGCGAAGGCCGGCCATACCGGCAGCCTGGACCCGATCGCGACGGGCGTGCTCCCACTTTGCTTCGGTGAGGCGACCAAGTTCTCCCAGTACCTGCTCGACGCGGACAAGCGGTATCTGGCAACGTTCCGCCTGGGTATTTCGACCGCGAGCGGAGACTCGGACGGTGACGTCCTGGAAACCCGGGAAGTGCCTGAACTCGACGAAGCGAAGGTCGAGCGTGTCCTGGACGATTTTCGGGGCGAGATCACCCAGACGCCGTCGATGTATTCGGCGATCAAGGTGGATGGTCAGCCCTTGTACAAGCTGGCGCGCCAGGGGATCGAGATTGAGCGCAAGCCGCGTGATGTCACGGTCCATGAACTGGTCCTGCGGGAACTCGGCACAGACTCCATGGTGGTCGAGATCGCCTGCAGCAAGGGAACTTATATCCGTTCTATAGCCGAAGACGTGGGTCGCGTGTTAGGCTGCGGCGCGCATGTCAGCCAGTTGCGCCGGCTCGCTTCCGGTCCCTTCGACATCTCGGCTGCCCACACCCTGGAAAGCCTGAAGCAATTGAAGGAATCCGGCGGATTTGCGGCGCTTGACGCCTTGCTCGAACCTGCTTCGAGTGCGGTGTCGGACTGGCCGGCGGTGGAACTCACCGAGCTGACTGCGGCCTACCTGAAGCAAGGCCAGCCGGTACAGATTCCCAAAGCCCCGACGCGGGGATGGGTAAGGATTTTTTCGGAATCGAACGAAGCGTGCGGGGACTTCCTCGGCGTCGGCGAGATTCTGGAGGATGGGCGAGTCGCTCCCAGGAGACTGGTCGCGAGTCGTTGAAACGAGCGTGACGGCTACTGCAAATATGCGCGGTAGTTTGTCCTGACGCACCACGAGCGGTGCATTTTGCATATTGGAGACAACAGAAATGGCATTATCGAATCAGGAAAAAGCTGAAATTATCAAGGAATTCGGGGCGAACGAGCGTGACTCTGGCTCCCCCGAGGTTCAGGTCGCCCTGCTGACAGCGAACATTGAGAAGTTGCAGGATCACTTCAAGAACCATAACCATGATCACCACTCACGGGTCGGTCTGCTTCGCATGGTGAGCCAGCGCAGGAAGCTGCTCAACTATCTGCGTGCTAAAAACGCGGACCGATATGCTCAGCTCATCAAGAGACTAGGACTTCGTCGGTAAGTCCGCTTCCGGATGGTGGATTGCCTCTGTCCGGAAATCAGTAATTGGAGAAATCAGTGAATCAAATCGTCAAGAAATTCATGTATGGCGACCGTGAGGTTGTCATCGAAACCGGTCGGATTGCGCGACAAGCGACCGGCTCGGTACTTGTGACCATGTCCGAGACGTCTGTACTCGTTGCCGTGGTCGGCAGGACCAGCGCCAATCCGGCGCAAGACTTCTTTCCCCTGACCGTGAACTACGAAGAAAAGATGTATGCATCCGGCCGGATTCCCGGCGGCTTTTTGCGGCGTGAAGGACGTCCTTCGGAGAAAGAGACGCTCACTTCCCGCCTCATCGACCGCCCCATCCGCCCGTTGTTCCCGAAGGGCTTCATGAACGAAGTGCAGGTGACTTGCCAGGTCGTCTCGGCCAACAAGGACGTCGACCCGGATATCCCCGCCATGATCGGCACCAGCGCCGCGCTGTCGTTGTCCGGACTCCCGTTTGCCGGGCCCATTGGTGCCGCACGCGTTGGCTTTACGAAGGACGGATACCTGTTGAACCCCGGCTTCGAGGCATTGGAAGAGTCAGACCTCGACATGGTCGTGGCCGGCACATCCTCCGCTGTCCTGATGGTCGAATCAGAAGCGCGTGAGCTGACCGAAGACCAGATGCTGGGCGCGGTACTGTTCGCCCACCAGGAAATGCAGGTCGTCATCCAGGCGATCAACGAGTTGACCGCAGAGGCCGGCAAGGCGAAGTGGGACTGGCAACCGCCTGTCACTGACGAGTCGCTGGCGAACGCCGTGGCTGAACAGTTCGGTGCCGGTATCGGCGAGGCATACCAGATCGTCGACAAGATGCAGCGCCAGAACAGGCTGTCGGAACTGCGTGAGCAGGCTGTTGCCGCGCTCGCGGGCGAAGGTTCCGGGGTGGAAGCAGACGACGTTGCGGGCGCCTTCAGTTCGCTCGAGAAGAAGACTGTTCGACGCCGCATTATCGCGGGTGAGCCTCGAATCGACGGCCGCGACACGCGAACCGTTCGTGACATCAGGATCGAGGTCGGCGTACTGCCGAAGACTCACGGTTCCGCACTCTTCACGCGCGGCGAGACCCAGGCCCTCGTTACCACCACGCTGGGATCGATGCGCGACGCGCAGATCATCGACGCGTTGCAGGGATCCTACCGCGACAACTTCATGTTGCATTACAACTTCCCGCATTACAGCGTCGGCGAAACCGGCTTCTCCGGTGGCCCGAAGCGTCGCGAGATCGGCCACGGGCGTCTCGCACGCCGCGGCGTCTCGGCGGTATTGCCGGACGAATGGCCCTATACAACCCGCGTTGTCTCGGAGATCACCGAGTCCAACGGTTCATCGTCGATGGCGTCGGTTTGCGGTGCGAGCCTCGCGCTGATGGACGCCGGTGTGCCGACCAAAGCGGCAGTTGCCGGTGTGGCGATGGGTCTCGTCAAAGACGACGACGGCTTCGCAGTGCTGACAGACATCCTGGGTGACGAAGATCACCTGGGCGACATGGACTTCAAGGTGGCCGGCACCGAAACCGGTGTCACTGCACTCCAGATGGACATCAAGATCCAGGGCATTACCGAAGAGATCATGGAGACCGCGCTGAACCAGGCCAAGGAAGCGCGCCTTCATATTCTTGGTGAGATGAACAAGGTTATCGGCCGTCCTCGCGAGACAGTGTCGGATAATGCGCCGGCGATGACGACGATCAAGGTCGACTCCGACAAGATCCGCGACGTTATCGGCAAGGGTGG
>JAGRIN010000104.1 GCA_020443245.1 Pseudomonadales bacterium | reverse complement strand
ATCAATATTCCCTACTCGAATCTCGATTCGCGCCTGGGTGAACTCGAAGAATACAAAGAGCGACCGGTGGTTGTGGTCTGCAAAATTGGCCAGCATGCCGGCACTGCGGGGCGCAAGCTGCGCGCGCAGGGCTTCACCGATGTTCGTCGGCTGGCGGGGGGAATGGCAGAGTGGTCAGGCGCGAGCCTGCCGGTCGTCAAAGGGAAGGCTTGATTGGTATGAGTGTGTTCCAGAATATCCGCGCGCGTCTGTTTCGCCATGAGGAAATGATCATGACATCGCAGGAAGAGGCTCCGGCCGCCGTCAAGGTGGTGATGTATTCCACCCGTTTCTGCCCGTTCTGTATGCGGGCGAGGGCGCTTCTCCAGCAAAAGCAGGTCCACTACAAGGACATCGCGGTCGATGGCAAACCGGAACTGCGACAGGAAATGGTCGAAAAATCCGGTCGCTACACGGTGCCGCAGATCTGGATCGGCGAGACGCACGTCGGCGGTTGTGACGAGCTGATGGCGCTCGAACGTGCCGGCAAGCTCGACCCGATGCTTGCGGGAGACGAAGGTGCGGGCCAATGAGCGAGCAGCCCAACGAAGCGACATTCGCACTGCAACGTATCTACGTCCGTGACCTGTCGTTCGAGTCGCCGAAGGCGCCGAACGCGTTTCGCGGTCCCTGGAAGCCGAAGGTCAACCTGGACCTGAATTCGCACCATGGTGAAATCGAAGAGGGTCTGTATGAGGTCGTGCTGCACCTGACGGCGACCACGCGCAATGAAGAAGAAGAGGTGCTCTATCTCGCTGAAGTGCAGCAGGCAGGCGTGTTCCTGATTCGCGGCCTGGATGGCGCCATGCTGGACCAGACCCTCGGCAGTTTCTGCCCCAACGTGCTCTTCCCCTACGCACGCGAGGCCATCGACTCGCTCGTGACGCGCGGGAGTTTTCCTCCCCTCATGCTTGCGCCGGTCAATTTCGACGCGCTGTACGAGCAGACGCGCCAGCAGCGTAACGGTCAGAAGCCCACCATCCAGTAAGGTTCAGCTTGCGCCGGCGAACCCCTGCTGGCGCCACGCCTCATACACTACCACCGCGACGGCGTTCGAGAGGTTCAGGCTGCGTACGCCGGCCTGCATCGGGATACGCAGGCGATGTTCCGGTGCGAGTGTCTGCAGCACCTCCTCGGGCAAGCCCCGCGTTTCCGGCCCAAACAGCAGCAGGTCGCCCGGCCTGTAAGTAACCTGGTGGTAGTATGACCGGCCGCGCGTCGACACCCCGAACGTCCGTTCGAATCGGTACTTTTCATACAATGCCGTGAGGCTGCTGTGCGTCTCGACACGGGCCCACTCGTGATAGTCGAGTCCGGCGCGGCGCAATTTGCTGTCCTCGAGTGCGAAGCCCAACGGTTCGATGAGATGCAGGCGCGCGCCGGTGTTGGCACACAGTCGGATGATATTCCCGGTGTTCGGGGGAATTTCAGGCTCGTAGAGCGCGATGTCGATCATGCTGATCCGGTCTCCGTAACAGGGACGACGTGACGCAAATTGCGACTTGTGTCACACAGCGTCAGTGAAACCGGCGTGGTGCGGCAGTGTCACAACCTGTCCCCGCAGCGTTCCCGGTTACATTTCTTCACACATAACCTGCTGTTTTTATTGTTGTTTTCGATCTTTTTGACACGTTCGTTACAAAGTTGGCACGCGCTTTGAATTACCTGTTCCAACTTAAACAGTTTTATCCGAGGACAGGATCATGAACAACTTCAGCAAAAAAATCGTTACGGGCTTCGCGTTTGCCGCTTCGTTTGCCGCCATGAACGCCATGGCTGCAACCCAGGGTTCACTCGGCGCCGACTCCACCGGTACCACCGACATCACGCTCGAGATTGCCGACCGCGTACAGATCACCAGCGTCGAGGACATCACGCTGGGCGCCTGGTCCGGTTCGGGCAACCTGACGGGTTCGACGGACTTCTGTGTGTACCGCTCCGGCGGCGACGACTACCAGCTCACGCTGACGGCCGATACCGGTGCGTTCCAGGTGGATTCCGCCACGACCAGCGACTCGATCGCGTTCTCGGCCAAGGTGGATGACGACCTCGACGCTTCCGACGGTGAGTCGATGACCTACAACACGGCCACGTCGACGCCCCTGACCGGCAGCAGCTCGTTCACCTGCGGTGGCAGCGACAACGCGCAGCTCGAAGTCACCTTCGCCGAGGCTGCCCTGCAGGCCGCTTCCACGGCGAATGACTACCAGGCAACGGTCACCATCCTGGTCGAGCCCATCTAAGGACATCCGCCTCCTTGTCCCGGAGGAACTCGGGAGCTTCGGCTCCCTTGTTCTCCGGGCAAGTCTTTTTCCGACCACCGCCCTTGCGGGATGCCGGAAAGCAAAGGCCCCGAATGCGAATACTGGCGTTACTTCTCATCACAATCTCTATCGGATCCCCGGCGCATGCCGAGATCTTCAGGTGGGTGGACAAGGACGGTAACGTCCAGTTCTCCGACGCGCCGCCGCCACGACAGCGCGACGCCCTGACTGACGGGACGAAACCGGCAGGTGGCCTACCCGCTGCCGCATCGGACACGCTTGTGCCAGCAGGCGAATCGCTCGAACCTGGTCCGCGCGACCCTCGCCTGCCCTCCGGGGAGCCTTCGACACCTGACGCAATGCGCTGATAGTGTCACTGCGCGTCAGTATCGAGGCCCTTCCACCGGCACCTGTTTTGCAGCGCCTGGTTACACTTCTTCACATATATCCTATTGTTTTTAAACGATTTTGTTACGGATGTAATACCCTGGTTACAGAGTTGGCACGGCGTTTGAATTACCTATACCAAGACCAACAGTTTCATCCGAGGACAGGATCATGAACAACTTCAGCAAAAAGATCGTTACGGGCTTTGCGTTTGCCGCTTCGTTTGCCGCCATGAACGCCATGGCTGCAACCCAGGGTTCGCTCGGCGCCGATTCCACCGCAACCAGCGACATCACACTGGAAGTGGCAGACCGCGTGCAGATCACCAGCGTCGAGGACATCACGCTGGGCGCGTGGTCCGGTTCCGGCAACCTGACGGGTTCCACCGACTTCTGCGTGTACCGCTCTGGCGGCGACGACTACCAGCTCACGCTGACGGCTGATACCGGCGCGTTCCAGGTGGATTCCGCGACCGCAAGCGACTCGATCGCGTTCACGGCGAAGGTCGACGATGACCTCGATGCTTCCGACGGTGAGTCCCTGGCCTACAACACGGCGACATCGGCTGCCCTGGCCGGCAGCAGCTCGTTCACCTGCGGTGGCAGCGACAACGCGCAGCTCGAAGTCACTTTCGCCGAGGCTGCCCTGCAGGCCGCTTCGACGGCGAATGACTACCAGGCGACCGTGACGCTTCTTGTCGAACCGATCTAGGAATCCTGTCGGGAGCACATACCCGGGGAGCCAGTTGCGGCTCCCTTGCGTTGCGAGGGATTCCCTGAAGGGGGTTCCCGGCAGCTCCCACAGGCGGCAATGCAATGAAACGACACTTTTTTGAAACCCTGGCCGCGGCGGCCATCTTTTGTACCGCCAACGCCGTTTACGCTCTGGACGCCCTCGGTCACATCCCGGGATACCTGGATGCCCTGACCAGCGCAGCAAACACTATGCAGATACGAATCGAGAATGCTTATTCCATCGGAATCCCCGAACCGGTCACGATCGAGGTTGGCGAGGCCCGCGACTACGAACACACGATCTGTGTCGCCTCCGAGGATGCGAGCCTGCCGATGACCTTCACGGTCGGCGACGACACGCATGCGCTCATTTCGAGATCGGTGGCGCTGCCGTACCTGATCGATATCGAGCAAGATGACCTCACGCTGTTGCCGGGTTGCGGCGGCACGCAGATGGTCACCGTTCGCGTGTCAATCGACGATGTCGACCAAAAATGGTTCGAAAGCCAGGTGTTCACCGACACCGTTACGCTGTCTGTCGATCCACTCTGAAAATCCCTAGCGACACACCAGGGTGTCGAGCGTGACGACGAGTTGGGTCGTATCGTAGTCAGGCAGCGACACCCGACATTCCGACTCCCGGGTCCGAACCTTGAGCGACTCGGTATCTGAATTGATCTCCGCCTGGAACATGCCGAACTCATCGGTCGTCGCGAGACCCAGCACGCCCTCGATCAGCGCATTCTTCACAGGGTTTCCATCGGTATCGACGATCTGCCCGAAGGCCACCAGCACTCGGGTGACGGCCCAGTGGAGCGTGACCACGTTGCCGGGATACAGGGTCGTTGTACGTGTCTGGTTGTTGAAGTCGACGATCGATTTTCCGCGCGGCGCGAGCGACACCTCGTAGGTCTGGAAGGGTGCGAGCCCCACCACAGTCTTTGTGCCGATACGCGCATTGCCCCTTGCCTGGTTGTTCACCTTGACATCAAACCAGGCGTCCTTCGTGTCGCCGTCGATATCGAGCACCACGGCAGAGCGCGCCTGGTTGCGACCACCCAGCGACACTGAATCGCGGTTCGCGATCACCGTCGTAAACAGGCTTGCCCCGTAGCTGAGCCGGTCAGCCTCGGTGGAATACAGCGCATCGAAATTCGCGCGCCCGAGGCTGCCGACAATATCCAGTTCGCTCTCGAAAGTACGGTCCTGTTGCTCGTCGTTGGCGCGCAGGGTCACGTTCACGTCAGACAGAAAGCGGTCGCCGTCCTGCCAGTTCGATGTGAGGTTGGTGATGACGCCGCTCGTTCTCCCCATTTCGTTCGTTTCCCGGTACGCGCGGGCAGAGACCTGGTTTTGCCAGTGCTCTGACCTGAGTGCGAACCGGACGCCAAAGAGGATCAGTGTGTCACCGTTGTTGTCGGCAATCTGCAGACTCGAGTCCAGGATGCGGTTGCCGAAGTTGTAGGTCGGGAAGTCCAGGCGCAGGCCGTAGTTCTCGTCGGTGCCGGCGTCGCGCTTGTTGTATCGTGAACTGAGACTGAGCGACGTGCGACCGAGTGGAACTGTCAGGTTGATTGACCCCTGCGTCGCCTCTGGCCCCACGATAGCGGTTGGATCGTCGGACCATGTCCTGCGCCCGGTTGCATTCAATGTCACCGGGCCGAGCCGGGTGCGGGCGTTCAGGCCCAGGCCTCGACTGCCGAGACTGCCGACGGCGTAGTTGAGGCGCAAGTCCCAGCTTCGGCCGAGCCGGAAGAAACCGCCTTCCGCGAGGTATTGGTTGTCTTCGGCGAGGACGCCGATGTCTCCGCCGAAATCCCGGCTGAGGCGTTTGCTTATGCCCGCCCGGAAGATCTTCTCGCCGGTTCCGGTCGGCAGTACGTCGCCGGTCTCCCGAGTGACGCTCTCGCCGACATCGACGAAGTAGAGCGTCTGGTCGAGCGGCGGCAGGTCGTTGGTTTTGACGTAGAACCGCGTTTCCTCACGTTCACCACCGAAGCTGTCGCGGATGCGTAGCGTAACTTCATAGGCGCCGCCCGGAAGGTTTGACGTATCGATGATCTGGTTGCCGGTCTCGTAGACGGCGGTGCTGATCAGGCGGCCGTCCTTGATGATGTCGACACGCGAGCGTGATTCGAGGAATACCTGCAAGTCGTTGCCTGACGACTGGTCCAGGTCCTGTCGCGTGTCCAGCGAGCTCGAGATGTTGACGCCGGCAAAGTCCGTTTGGCCGATAAAGAGCAGGTTGCCGGCATTGGAGCGAAAGTAACCGGCCTGGTACTGTCTTCCGCGATATTCGCGCT
This sequence comes from Pseudomonadales bacterium, assembly GCA_020443245.1. Lineage (GTDB taxonomy): Bacteria > Pseudomonadota > Gammaproteobacteria > Pseudomonadales > Azotimanducaceae > JANQJA01. Next base: position 2,988 of record JAGRIN010000104.1, on the reverse strand, counting down.
GCAACGCGAGTGTGTCGATCGTGAAGTCTTCGGCTCGCGTGATATTGCTCTGGGCAAACAAGCGCGTTTCCTTGTATGCCAACGTGGTCGAGTTGCCGATGTTGTAATTTTCATCGCGACCTTCTTCGCCGTTCATGGTGGCCGATGTGACGTTGAGGAGCGACAATCCGGCTGAAGAAGGCGGCAGGAATTTGGCGATCGCGGCCGGTCTTACGGAGAGCAGCGACGGGGCGATGAACAGGTCGACCCGGAATTTGCCCTCATCGAAGATGACGTCCACCGAATCCGTATCGATGTGCCCGCAGTCCGTCTCGTTTGCACGCAAGCAGGCGAACTCGCTGTTCGTCGCCAGCGACTCCCCGAGCCTTGCCTCAACCTGCGCGGGCTCGAGAATGTCGGGTATCTTTGCGGTGATCTCCGCCGGTGACTGGAATGAAATTTCGGTCGGCGTGAACGTCGCCGTCGTCGAGAGCAGGAACGCGCCGCCATAGTAAACATCGACGAATGTGGTTTGCGGCTGCAGCAGTTGCTCAAACCCCGGCGGAACGAAGGCAGCCTTCTTCTTTTTCTTGCTGGCGGCAGGCTTCGAGGAGACCACGACGGTATGGGTTTCCGGCCTCGGCGCATTGCGAAGCGCTTCGATGTAGCGATCCTTGTCCGGCGCCGGCGTGCCGAGTATTGCCCGCAGGAATTCGCCCTTGGATGGCGCGGGACTGGCCGGCGACTCGTTGCCTGTTTGCGCAACCGCACCGAGCGATACCAGCATCAGCAGGATCGTAACGAAGTAGTGCATGCAGGCTTCCGCAATGTGCCGCACGGGCGGCAGGCTAGGGGAAGACCTCCTTCTTGATGCCGTCGAAGCTGCGGACTGAGTAGCTGATGGGTGCATCGAATGGCAGGTCCAGCGTCCAGGTGTTGCCGGCGTAGAGTCGGCGGCTCGCGAGGTCTTCGCACTGCGTGGCGTCGTCCGGGCGGCACTGTTTGCCTTCGGAGAGCAGCACGTTGGTGTTGCCGGTATTCTGGAACGTAACCTGTTGGCCGGTACGGCTGACCACCAGGTTCGATTCGGGTTTGTCGGGCTGCACGATCGTGAGGATCTGGTAGGCGACGACGATCCGCAGCTGGCTGCTCTCTTCTTCGAGGGGAGCGACGATCGGCGTCACGTTGATGCGATACACGCGCTCGGCGTCATTGCTCGCCTGCAGGTTCACGATGCGCACCAGCTTTTGCCCGCCCGGCGGGATGATGAGTTTGTCGGGCGTTGCAAGGAGCTTCAGTGCCTTGGGGTCGGAAACCTTGGTGCGGGTTTCCTTTTCTGTGCCGGGATGGTCGACTGCCAGCACTTCCACCTGCACGTACATGACGTCGTCACCGGTGTTGCTGACTTTTACGTCCTGTCGCGGTTGGCCGCCCGCCTCGAAAATAACGATCGATCGGTCGACGTACATATCGGCGGCGCTCGCCGCGCTCCAGAGCAGCACGATGCTGCCGAGGAAAACCCGAAATTTCATCACGAAGTCCCCGAAACGAGTGGGATTGATCTTAACACAAGAATTCTTCGCGCCATCACACAGGAGAGACCAGCAGTGTCAAAGAGCCGCTGTAAAGACCTGACCCTGCTTTCTTCAGGTCTTCGGAGCGGAACGTCACCTCGAAGGCGGTGATGTCGCTACACGATTGTGCCCTTGGGAGCGCGTCGTAGATGCGAGAGGGAACCGAAGGTCGCAACGGGTCGAATTCATTACGGACCGGGTCGCCGCGATAGGAAACGTAGTAGGGCAGGTATTCATCATCGGCGTTCGACAGGATGAAAGCGCCGCCCTCGCCGGTGGTACCCGTCGCCGTGACGGTGTACTTGCTGCCCGGACTGCCCTGCACACAGAAAGGCTTGGTGAAGGCCGCGTCGACGGAACGGTCTGTGATGTTGACGGTGACGTCGGTGACGGTGCTGATCTCCATCGAAGCCTGCAGGGCGAGGGAGATCGTAAATCTCGAAGACGAAGCGGGGGCAAGCTTGCCCTGCTCGGCGGCGTTGGTCACTGCCGGCACGAAGGCAAGCAGGAAGCTGATCAAAGTCGCAAACGGTTTCATTGACTACCAACCTGTGTGAAGCGTTCAGTGGGCGGGCATGGGGAACCCGCATCATCACACAGCTTAGTGCAGAATCTATGCCGATTTTTCGTTATGGTTTTAAAGGCTTCAATGGTAAGCGAGCGCTAACTAATGCACCCGATGCCTGGCCTGCACGTCGGAATGTGACGAGGTTCGTCAGATTGGCGAGATGCGCAGGGTGGTCACGTTGCCGGTATCGCGCGTCCAGGTATATTCGGCAGACTGTCCCGAACAATGGGCAGGTTTTGCGCGATTCGCGACTTTCCGGGCGCCGAGGCAGCCAGCCGGCAGGTCGGTGCTCATGGACGTGCTCAATGTCGGGGATTCGGGCGCCAGGTAGACCGAAAGGAGGATGGTCGCCTGCAGTGGGCGGTCGGCGGACGCAGACATGCCGGCACACACCAGCAACACCGCGAATATCAGCCTGACGATTCCCAATGCCCCACTCCACAACGCTTCAGTCCCGATTCTTCCGGACTCGGGAGGGGTTGGCAAGGGGCGATCGTCGGTTCTTACCCTTCTCTATAATCGGTTTACACCCCGTTTACAGGGCATCCGGCTACTATTCGAGCAGTTGGGTGTCGTTCATGCCCAACTCGTTGATCTTCCGGGTCAACGTGTTGCGCCCCCAGCCCAGCAAAATCGAGGCATCGCGCTTGCGTCCACCGGTCTGTTTGAGGGCCGACTCGATCATGATGCGCTCGAACCGGGGAACGGCGCTATCGAGCAGGCCGGGGTCTCCCGGCTTGATCTGGGCGAGCTTGCGGCTCGCCCAGGTACGCAGGGACTTCTCCCAGTTTTCGCTGTCGCTGTCCTGCTCCTTGTCCTCGAGCAGTTCAGGGGGTAAATCGTCGATGAGGACCTCGCGCCCGGTCG
>JAGRIN010000103.1 GCA_020443245.1 Pseudomonadales bacterium | reverse complement strand
CTTCGTGACAAGACGGACCTCGAGAAGCGCTACCTCGCCGTGGTGCATGGCAGGTGGCCACGACGCCAGACACGTGTCGACCTGCCGCTTGCGAAGGGTGAAGAGCGGGGCGGGGAACGCTACAGCCGCGTTGACCCTGCCGGCAAGCCTTGCCTGACCCGTATCCGGGTGATTGCGGCCACCGAGGAGATGAGCCTCATCGAGGCGATGCCGGTGACGGGGCGAATGCACCAGATTCGCGTCCACTGCGCCGCGCGCGGTCATCCGGTGGTCGGGGACGAAAAATACGGCAACAGGGAACTGGACGAGCGCGTCGGCACACGACGCATGATGCTCCATGCAGTCTCTTTGCACATTCCTGCACTATCCGGCCAGCGTGAACCGATCGACGTAGAAGCCGAGCCTGACGCTGCATTCGAGCGATTAGCAAGTCAATTAAAACAAAAGGTTATAGCTTCTAGTTAATCTCATTCAGGAGGTTTACGCCGGCGCGGGCAAACATTTCCCGCAGCAACATGAGCGGCAAACCCAGTGCTGTGTTGAGGTCCCTGCCGAGGGTGTCCTCGATGAGCGCGATGCCGACGGATTCGAGCTTGATGCTGCCGGCGCAATCGAAGGGTGTGTCGATGTTGAGGTATCGGGTGATGTCGTGGTCGTCGAGCGACCGGAACTTGATCGCGAAGGACTCCGACGCGGTCTCTTCGTAGCCCGTACTGGAGAGCAGGCACACGCCGGTTTCGAAGTTGACCCATCGGCCGGCGCAGCGCGAAAGCTGTTCGAAGGCGCGCTCGAAGGAGCCCGGCTTGCCAAGGACCTCGCCTTCGCAGACCGCCACCTGGTCCGAGCCGATGACCAGGAATTCGCCCGCGACCTCGCCGGCCGCGCTTCTCGCCTTTTCGGTCGCCAGTCGACGGCACAGGGCATTCGGGTCCTCGCCGGGCTGGCGCTGTTCGAGCGTCGCGGGGTCGACCTGGATGAAGGGCAGCATGAGTTGGGCGAGAAGACCGGCCCGGTATTTCGAGGTCGAGGCGAGGACGAGGTTCACGTGGCTTTAGTGGGGTATCTTGCTGAAATGCTGTAATTTTCTTTTGACAGTATACAGTCCGGACCCTAAGATGCGCCCCTTATGTTGACGGGGTCCCTTCCTCTGCACGTCGACCATCGAAAACTCGCTGCGAGCAGCGAAAGTGTCGAGGGACGATTGCCGATTGAATCGTTCACGCGGCTGGCCGAATTGTTGGCCGGAACCGACGGTGAAGCGAGTGTTCGACTGGCATTCAGGCAGGGCAGGGCTCGCAGGATCTTCGTCAAGGGAGAATGCGAGGCACAACTCATGGTAACTTGCCAGGCGTGTCTCGACCCGATGGTGGTCACAGTCACCCTCTCGATCGATTCTGAAATCGTTGCGAGCGTGGACGACCTCCTCGAGCTCGACCAGCAAGAGAACGGCGTGGTGTGTGCCGCCCCAAGGATCTCGCTGGTGGATCTCCTCGAAGATGACCTGATCGTGGCGCTGCCGATGGTACCGCGTCACGAAGACGGCGGCTGCGGTGCCGAGGTGCCGAAGGCGGTACACGAGGAAGAAGCGCCCGTTGACACGCACAGGCCTTTTGCCGGCCTGGCAGAGATGACAGAGCAGTTTAAAAGGAGCTAGAAATGGCCGTTCAGCAGAACAAACCCACGCGTTCGCGACGTGGCATGCGTCGGTCGCACGACGCGCTTCGAGCGTCGACATTGTCCGAAGACCCGACCACCGGTGAAACGCACCGTCGTCACCATGTGACAGCAGACGGGTTCTATCGCGGCAAGAAGGTCGTTCATACCAAGGACGACTGATCTCGCTTCATGCGAATTGCCGTGGACCTGATGGGCGGTGATCGCGGCGCAGCCGACCTGATCCCCGCCGCCACCAGGTGCCTTTCCGAGTTCGCCGACCTGGAAGTCATCATGGTCGGTGACCAATCCCTGATCGAAAGTGTCCTGGCCGCGAGCGCGACCACGCGTTCTCGCGTGCGCATTGAGGGCAGCGACGATGTTGTCGAGATGACGGACAGGCCCTCGATGGCGCTCAGGCAGCGTCGCGGATCGTCCATGTTTCGTGCGGTCGAACTTGTTCGCGACGGTGAGGCCGATGCTTGTGTCAGCACCGGAAATACCGGTGCCCTGATGGCTATCGGGCGACATTTGCTCAAGACCGTCCCGGGAATCGACCGGCCTGCGATTATCAAGGCGATACCGTCGACGCGTGGGAAGTGCTACCTGCTGGACCTCGGCGCGAACATCAACTGTGATGCGGAGAATCTCATCCAGTTTGCTGCCATGGGATCGCTCATGTGTGGCGCGGTTGAAGGCATCGAGCGTCCCAGCGTGGGCCTGCTGAATATCGGCGAAGAGGAGATGAAAGGTGAGGGCAGCGTGTTGACCGCAGCGCAGCTCCTCAAGGAACTCAAGGGCATCAACTTCATCGGCTTCGTCGAAGGTGACGGTATCTACCAGAGCGATGCCGATGTACTCGTCTGTGACGGCATGGTGGGCAACATCGCGCTGAAGACCAGCGAAGGGCTCGCGCGGTTCGTTGCCTCGATGATCGAGGATGCGTTTCGCGAGAATTTCGTTACCCGTGCGGCGGGTATAGTCGCTGGCCCGGTGCTGCTCAGGCTGAAGGCAGAACTCAGCCCGGAAAACTATAATGGTGCAACGCTGCTCGGGCTTTCCCGTGTGGTGGTGAAGAGCCACGGCGACTCGTCGACCGATGGCTTTTACGCGGCGATTCGCGAAGCGATGCGGTGTGTCGAGCAAGATATACCAGGGTTGCTGAAACGTCGCCTCGATGATGTATTGGCAAGCTGAGGGAGATAAATGACCAGGACAGCATTCGTATTCCCGGGACAAGGCTCGCAGGCGGTGGGCATGCTCGCGGATGTCGCCGCAGAGAACCAGATTGTGGGCGAGACATTCCGTGAAGCGTCCGACGCACTGGGTTATGACCTGTGGGATCTCGTACAGACCGGCCCGGAAGACAAACTGGCCCAGACTGAATTCACGCAGCCGGCCCTGCTCACGGCCAGCATCGCCATGTGGCGTATCGCACGTGCGGCGGATATCTCGGGCGTCGATGTTGTGGCGGGCCATAGCCTCGGCGAATACTCAGCCCTTGTCGCTGCGGGCGTCCTCGATTTTACTGACGCGGTCAAGCTCGTTCGCAGCCGCGGCCAGTTCATGCAGACTGCTGTACCCCTTGGCCAGGGCGGGATGGCTGCCGTACTCGGCCTGTCGGATGACCAGGTCCGGAACATTTGCAATGAAGCCTCCAGCGGCAGCGAGATCGTACAGGCAGCGAATTTCAATGCGCCCGGGCAGGTCGTCATTGCGGGAAGCAAGGCGGCACTCGATACTGCATCGGAAGCGTGCAAGGCCGCCGGTGCGAAGCGCGTCATGCCGCTATCCGCGAGCGCGCCTTTTCACAGCGCCCTCATGCAGCCTGCCGCCGATCGTATGGGAGAGGCACTGGCTGCGGTACAGTTCAATGCGCCGACAATGAAGGTCATCCAGAACGTGGACGCCGACTACCATGAAGCACCTGACGCCATCCGCGAGAACCTGGTTCGGCAGATGTGCGGAGCCGTGCTCTGGACCAGCACTGTCGAACGTCTTGCGGCCGACGGTGTTATGCGCCTCGTTGAGTGTGGGCCGGGCAAGGTACTCGCCGGCCTGAACAAGCGCATCAACAAAGAAGTCGAAACGCTGGCGCTGGGCGACGTTGCGTCGATGACGACCACGCTGGAGGCGCTTGCGTCATGAGTTTGTCTGGCAAGACTGCACTTGTGACCGGCGCAAGCCGGGGTATTGGTCGCGCTATCGCAAAAATGCTTGCGGAAGAAGGCGCGTTCGTGATCGGTACGGCCACGACCGAGGCCGGCGCCGCCGCCATATCGGAATCGTTGGGCGACAACGGTACCGGTCGCGCACTCGACGTTTCGAGTCTTTCCTCGATTGAGACTTTTTTCGAGTCAATCAAGGATATCGACGCGCCCCAGGTTCTCGTCAATAATGCCGGTGTAACCCGTGACAATCTCGCACTTCGGATGAAGGACGAAGAATGGGGTACCGTCATCGAAACCAATCTCACGTCGATCTATCGCGTAACCAAGGGGTGCCTGCGCGGGATGACGCGCGCGCGGTGGGGCCGCATTATCAACATCAGTTCAGTTGTCGGTAGCATGGGCAATCCGGGCCAAAGTAATTACGCGGCTGCGAAGGCGGGCATGGAAGGGTACGCTCGCGCGCTTGCGGCGGAGCTCGCATCTCGCGCCATCACGGTAAATTGCGTGGCGCCCGGATTCATCGCCACCGACATGACAGATTCCTTACCGGAAGAGCAGAAAGCCGCGCTGCTGACGCGCGTCCCTGCCGGAAGGCTGGGTGACGCAGCGGAAGTTGCCGCTGTGGTTGCATTCCTCGCCAGTGAAAAAGCCGCTTACATCACTGGGGAGACAATTCATGTCAATGGCGGTATGTACATGAATTAATGGCCATTTTTGGTGCGTGAATCCCGGTGCCGACGGCACTTGATCGCGCGAGTGGCATTTCATTAAACTAGCGCAGCTTGACTGCATACGTAGGAGAAAACCAACACATGAGTACCACAGCAGAACGAGTAAAAAAACTGGTCTGTGAGCAATTGGGCGTCAAAGAAGAAGAAGTGACTCCGGAAGCTTCTTTCGTCGAAGATCTCGGTGCCGATTCGCTCGACACGGTTGAACTCGTGATGGCGCTTGAAGAAGAATTCGAAACCGAAATTCCTGACGAAGAAGCAGAAAAGATCACGACCGTCAAAGAAGCCATCGACTACATCGAAGCGCACACCTGAAATGGTGCTCTGCTGGTAAACTAGCCGTTTTGATTATCGGGAGCCGCATTGGCATAGCGCTAATGCGGCTTTCGTATTTTTGAGCGTCGGGCCGGAGGCTGCAACAGGCTCGTATGCGACATAAGTAATTCGTTAGCAGGAGGGAGCTGTGAAGAACCGCCGAGTCGTCGTCACAGGCATTGGGATGGTTACGCCGCTTGGTGCCGACATGGTAACCAGTTGGGAAGGCATGCTGGCCGGCAAGTCCGGCATCGGCCCCATCAGTGCATTCGATGCGACGGATTATCCGGTAAGGTTTGGCGGCGCTGTTCCCGAGTTCGATATTGGAGAGTATATCCCGCCGAAGGAAGCGCGCCGGATGGACGGGTTCATTCAGTTCGGACTCGTGACAGGTGTTCAGGCCATGCGCGATTCCGGCATCGAGGTGACTGACGAGAACCGGCATCGTATGGGCGTTGCCGTGGGTTCGGGCATCGGCGGCATCGTGACGATCGAGACATGCCATGACGTGGTATTGACCAAGGGGCCGGGTCGGGTTTCGCCCTTCTTCGTACCTTCCTGCATCATCAACATGGTTGCCGGTCACCTGTCCATCATGTACGGACTGCAAGGCCCCAATATTGCAATTACCACGGCGTGCACCACCGGCACCCACAACATCGGCTTCGCAGCGCGGCTGATTGCGGCCGGTGACGTTGATGTAATGCTCGCCGGCGGAGCGGAAAAATCGACGTCGAAGACCACAATGGCCGGCTTCGCGGCAATGAAGGCGTTGTCGACGCGCAACGATGATCCGCAGCGAGCCAGTCGTCCCTGGGACCGTGACCGTGACGGGTTCGTCCTGAGCGACGGGGCAGCGGTGCTCGTCCTCGAGGAGTATGAACACGCGAAGGCGCGGGGCGCGAAGATCTACTGTGAGGTGCTTGGCTTTGGAATGAGTGCGGACGCAAGCCACATGACCTCGCCGGCAGAGAACGGCGCCGGTGCCGCCATGTCGATGCGCAATGCACTCGCGAATGCCCAAATCGCAGCGTCCGATGTGGACTACATCAACGCGCACGGTACTTCGACGCCGCTCGGCGATGTTGCCGAAACCATGGCGATCAAGACGGTGATGGGCGATGCGGCGGGCGATGTTGCCGTCAGCTCGACGAAGTCGATGATCGGCCACCTCCTGGGCGCTGCGGGTTCCGTCGAGGCCGCTGTGTCGATTCTCGCCATTCGTGACCAGGTAGCGCCGCCGACGATCAATCTCGACAATCCGGGTGAGGGTTGTGATCTTGATTATGTCCCGCACGAGGCTCGCCAGATGCCTATCAATGTTGCCTTGTCGAATTCTTTCGGTTTCGGTGGTACCAATGGCACGCTCATTTTCGGCAAGATCGACTGACTCACGTCCGGCCAATGCGCGTTGACGGCAGCCCTGGCGCGCTTGTTGATGCTGCCGATCGTGGGCTCGCTTATGCGCACGGTGTTTTCGAAACGATCCGTGTCTGGCGCGGGAAACCTGTGTATCTCGAGGAGCACCTCTTGCGTCTTGTTCGAGGATGCGATCGGCTGGGTATACGGACGGACGGCCTTGTCGAACGCCTGCGTCGTGATCTCGACGCCGAACTCGGTTCTGCGGGCGCGGATGCGGTTGCAAAAATCGTCGTGACCGCGGGGCCTGGTGCGCGCGGTTACCGGTATGACCCTGCGGGCCAACTGACGCGCATTGTCTCGATACTGCCTTATGTCGCCGATGTTGACGCTGCGACTTCCGGCATCGCCGTCAGTTGCTGCGCAACGCGTCTCGGGCTGAATCCGGCCCTGGCCGGAATCAAGCACCTTGCTCGCATCGAACAGGTGCTCGGGGCGGGTGAGATCCTCCCGGGTTGCGTCGAAGGGCTCATGTTCGATATTGAAGACTATGTGGTCGAGGGCACGCGCAGTAATGTGTTCGCAGTGATAGAAGACGAACTGACTACGCCACGCCTGGATCGTGCAGGTGTCGAAGGCATCATGCGCGAACGAATCATCTTGCAGGAGGGCGCGACGGTTCGTCGCATCACGCGCGCGGAACTTCTTGGCGCGACGGAGCTTCTCGTCTGCAACAGCGTGTTCGGTATCCTCGCCGTAACCCGCCTGCACGTCGGCAGCGATGTGGTGACGCTGCCTTTCGGCGCGCGCACCCGGGATATCGCTTCACGCATCGGATTTCCGCAGTCAGCATGAGACGCGCTGCGGCACTTGTCATGGCGCTGGTCCTGGCTTCCGGGATCGGGATTGCGCTGGCGGCGAGCACGCTCTGGCGGCCGGTCCTGATCGAATCATCCAGGGTGTACCGGGTCGAACAGGGAACCAGCGCGACCGGGCTTGCCTTTCGACTGCGTTCCGAGGGTCTCGTCGATGTACCCGGTTTTGTCCTCAGGATCTATGCACGACTCACGGAGGGAAGTGGTTTCGTGCGAGCCGGTGAATACCTGGTCACGCCAGGGATGTCGACCGTCGATTTATTCGCGCTGTTCCGATCCGGCAAAGTCTACCTTCGCGATATCACCTTTCCCGAAGGCTGGACGTTCAGGGAGTGGCGCCGTCATCTTGCCGCACAGGCCTACGTGACGTCGACGATCGACACAATGAGCGATCACGACATCATGGTGTCGTTAGGCCAGGGGGATGTACCGGCGGAAGGACAGTTCTTTCCCGACACCTATCACTTCGAGCGAGGAGAAACCGACCTCGCGATACTGAGTCGAGCGCACAGGGCCATGATCGCGAAGCTTGATCTCGCCTGGCGAACCAGGTCCAGCCTGGGCATTCCCGCCACCGAATACGATGCGTTGATCCTGGCGTCGATCATCGAGAAAGAGAGCGGCTATGAGCCGGACCGCGCGAAAATAGCGGGCGTTTTTGTAAACAGGCTGCGCGATCGGATCAGGCTACAGTCAGACCCGACAGTCATTTACGGGATCGATGACTTCGATGGCGACCTGACCCGGGCGGATCTCAAGGCCGAGACGCCGTATAACACCTACCTGAACTTCGGGCTACCGCCGACGCCGATCTGCAATCCGGGGATATCGGCGATCGAGGCAGCGATGAATCCCGAAATTCACAATTATTACTACTTTGTGGCGCGCGGTGACGGATCCAGTGAATTCTCCGAGACCTTGCAGGAACACAATCAGGCAGTCATTCGGTACCAGAAGAGTGGTAGGGTAAAATCATATCGCAGTTCGCCCGAGGCCCGGTCTCATTGAAAGGCAAGTTCATTACCATCGAAGGCATCGAGGGCGTCGGCAAGTCCACGAACCTGCAGACGATTGAACGTACGTTAGCGGCGCGCAAGATTCCCTGCGCTGTCACGCGCGAGCCTGGCGGCACGCCGCTCGCGGAAAAGATTCGCGAGATTCTCCTTGCGCCATCGAGCGAGCCGATGTCTGTTCTGGCCGAACTTTTGCTCGTGTTTGCCGCGCGCGCCCAGCATGTCGAGGCACTGATCAGACCGAAGATTGAAGCCGGTACCTGGGTCGTCTGCGATCGCTTCACGGATTCAACGTACGCCTACCAGGGCGGCGGTCGCGGCATCGATCCGGCTATCATCGCGTCGATCGAGCAGGTTGCACTCGACGGGTTCGAGCCCGATCTGACTATCCTGCTCGACCTGCCCGTGGAGACATCGGCCCGGCGTGCGCGCGAACGGGGCGAGGCAGACAGGTTCGAAGGCGAGGACGCGCGTTTTTTTGAGAAAGTGCGTCTCGCATTTCTCGATCGCGCACGAGGCAATCCGAGGTTTGTCCTGATTGACGCGAGCCAGGACATCGAGACGGTCGGGACCTGTGTTGCCGATGCCATCACGCGGTTGATCGAACAATGACGGCGGCCGCACGCTACTTTCCGTGGCATCAGCCGATGCGTGATC
>JAGRIN010000102.1 GCA_020443245.1 Pseudomonadales bacterium | reverse complement strand
GTACTGCATCCACGCGGGGTTGCCCATAAAGCGTAGTCGCCGGTTGTTTTCCGAGCGCTTCACATCAACGATCTTCGCTGTGCCGGCGACGTGTCCCGACAGAACATGACCGCCGATTTCCGCGTCCCCACGGGCAGATCGCTCGACGTTTACCATGGATCCGACTTCCAGTTCCTTCAGGTTTGTCAGGGCCAGCGATTCGGCGATCACGTCAAACGTGACCTCATTGCCGACGATGGTCGTGACCGTCAGGCAGCAGCCGTTCAGGGCCACGCTGGCCCCGAGTTCAAGCTCGGCCATCAGGTTGTCAGGCAACTCGATGCTGAGTGTCGTGAGACCAGGTTTTCGCGTGAGGGAGGCGATCGGCAACATGGCCTGGACTATTCCGGTGTACATAGGCGTGTCAGGTCTCGAAGTAGGACGCCTGGCAGGCTTCCAGGTAAAGAAGTAGCGGCGATGGTGCACTTTGGGGGTGCCCGCGCGAAGCCAATCGGCGCGCTTCGTGATAATGTCTCACCCCGAGCGTCTCGTGGGCGACACGGTCGAGCCACTGCATATAGGTCATGCCGGTTTGCGAGCGCGACAACTGTTTTGCCTTGCGCTTGATGCGGCTCAGGGTTTTGTCGTCAACTTCAGGCACGAAAGCGGCCAGCGTCGTGATTTGGAGCGTCAGAACATTAGCCGCAGGCCCAGGTGATGTCAATTTGAGAAGTTACTCTAGATCCACTTGAAGATAACTCTTTAACTGGTTGGTAAATATAATTTTTTTGTGTCAGTTAAAGTGAAGTCTCAAGTAGCATAAGCCATGGGAATGTAGTGTGATCGACCTCCGAAGCGATACTGTTACCCGGCCCACGCGGCCGATGCTCGATGCCATGCTGTCCGCGCCCACCGGCGACGACGTCTACGGCGAGGACCCCACCGTCAACGCGCTCGAAGCAAAGATTGCCGCCATGACAGGCAAGGACGCGGCGCTCTTTGTCGCGAGCGGAACCCAGGGCAACCTGCTCGCCCTGATGAGCCATTGCCAGCGCGGCGAGGAGTATATTGCGGGCCAGGATGCCCACACCTATCGCTTCGAAGGTGGCGGGGGCGCCGTACTCGGCGGGATCCAGCCACAACCCCTGCCCTTCAACGATCGCGGGGAACTCGACCTCGACCAGGTTCGCGCCGTCATCAAACCCGACAATTTCCACTTTGCGATTACTCGTCTCGTCTGCCTCGAAAACACCACGTCCGGCAAGGTGCTCTCGCTCGAATACCTCGACAAGTACGTTGCGCTGACCGAGTCGTTCGGCTTGTCCCGCCACCTGGACGGCGCGCGGGTTTTCAACGCCGCGGTTGCGCTGGGGGTACCCGTGAAGACGATCTGTGACCGGTTCGACTCCGTCTCCATCTGCCTGTCCAAGGGGCTGGGCTGCCCGGTCGGCTCTGCGTTGGTGGGTAGCCGGGCCCTGATTGAGAAGGCACGTCGCCTGCGCAAGATGGTCGGCGGAGGGATGCGGCAAGCCGGCATCCTGGCCGCGGCCGGCATTTATGCCCTTGATCACAACGTGGAACGTCTGGCTGAAGATCACGCCAACGCGGAGCGACTCGCGTCAGGACTTGTGGCGATCGGCGTGGCGCTCCAGGAAGGCGCGCAGACGAACATGGTGATGATGGATGACCGGCAGGTCGATATACCCCGCCTGCGCCGCTTCCTCGCGACGCGCGATATCACCATCTCCGGGTCCCGGCTCGTCACTCACCTGGATGTCAGCACCGCCGATATCGACACGGTGCTCGGGGCCATCGCCGACTTTCGCAAGGCAGCGTAATGGGCAAGGTTCTCGTCTGCGGGAGCATCGCGCTCGACCATCTCGGGTTGTACGCGGGATCGTTCGCCGAATACCAGGAAAAGTACCCGATCAGCGCGCTTAACTTCTCGCTACAACTGAAAGCACTGCGCACCAGCTTCGGCGGTTGCGGCATCAATATCGTGTACGGCCTGGTCAAATTGGGCGTGCCGTGCATTCCGCTCTCCGCGGCGGGCATGAACTTCAACGACCATTACCGGGATCACCTGCTGGCGCTTGGCGTCAACGTCGACCATATCGCCGTCGATCCTGAATATGCCCAGTGCGCGACCGCGATCGTATTGAGCGACTCGCTCGGCAACCAGATTACCGGTTTTTACCCGGGCGCCTCACCTTCGCCGTTGCGGAAGATGCCGAGTGATATCCCCGGCATCAGCGACGTTGAGATCGCCGTGCTCGCACCGGAAGACGCGCCCATCATGCTGCGACAGGCGCGAGATCTCTCTGCAATCGGCATTCCCATCCTGTTCGATCCCGGCCAGGGCATTTCCGAATTCACGGTCGAGGAAGTGCGGGAATTGCTCATGCTTTCCGACTACGTCATCGCGAATGACCATGAGTGGGAGATCCTCCAGCTCAACGGGCGTATGACAGCGAACGAGGTGATCGCGACACAGCGACAGGTCATCGTCACCCGTTCCGAGCACGGCGTGGACATTTACCGTGACGGGCACGAAGCAATCCATGTACCGGCCGCCGAGCCGGAGCGAATCATCGAAGTGACCGGGTCGGGAGACGCCTTCCGCGCCGGCTATGTCGCTGGATTGCTACAGGACCTTGCGCCCACAGTGTGCGCAAGGCTCGGCGCTATCACCGCGGTATACAATCTCGAAAGTCCGGAAACCCAGCACTATGATTTCACGGTCGCCGAATTTGCGGCACGCTACGAACGTACGTGGGGCGAGGACTTCCCTCTCTCTCGCTAGTCGTTGCCTCGCGGCCAGACCAGCGTACGCACCCAATGCCAGAAACCATTACCGCTGAGCTGCCCGGCAAAGTATTGCTTCTCGAAGACGTCATACGGCGTGGCGGACTCAAACAGGTCCCGCCGCATCGTCAGGTGCGAGGTATCGATCTGCTTCACGATCCGGGCCGGATTGCCAGCAACGATCGCGTTGGGGGGCACGTCGTGCGTCACGACGGACCATGCGCCGACGATGCTGTTCTCTCCGATGGTGACGCCCTTGGTCACGAGCGCGCTGTCGCCAATCCAGACATTGTCGCCGAGGACAATCGGCGCCGTGTCTCCCGGCGCAAAGATTCGGTGGTGAATGTCGTGCCAGTTCGCGTCGGAGAGATAGCAGTTCATCGCCAGCATGCAACTGTGCCCGAGTCTCACGGCCGAGGCTGAAGTGATTCGCACGCCGGGATTCACGATGCAGTAGTCGCCGATATCGATCGCTCCGAGCCCCTCGAAAACGGCGAGCCGGATCGGTTTGTCCGGCAGGGCCATGAAGTGAACGTGGTCCCCCACGCAGATGTGGGGACCGGAGATTTCGAGGTGACGCGGATACATGACGCGAAGGTCGTTGCCGCTCCGATCGAAGTGCGGCCGACACAAACGATCGACCTGCCAACGATTGACTCGATCGGCGGCAACCTTGACCCAATACGGACGGTGGTCGTTTCGCATTGGTGCAGTTTACCCAATTGCAGGCGCGCAGCGCCTGTGTAAGCATTGGCCGATGGCAAAAGGCAGGATCATCTTTCTCAACGGCACGTCGAGCGCAGGCAAGACCACGCTTGCGCACGCATTGCAGGAACGACTGCCGGAACCCTGGCTCCATGTTGCACTGGACCAGTTCCGCGACGGGTTGCCGGCCAGGTTTCGGGGACTCAATTCACCGGTGGGGACTACGGGCGAGCGCGGGCTCAACGTCGTGCCCGTTACCGAAGGTGAGCGTCGCCATACGGAAATCCGCTTTGGTGAAACCGGCGAACGGATGTTGCGGGGTATGCGGCGCGCCATTGCCGCGTTGGTGGAAGAAGGCAACAACGTCATCATCGACGATATCCTGCTGTCGCCCGCGTTTCTCGATGATTATCTCGACGTGTTCCGGGATATTACGGTCTATTTCGTCGGCGTGCGTTGCCCTGCCGAAGAGATCGGCCGAAGGGAACGCATCCGTCCCGGCCGCTTTCCCGGCACGGCCATCGGCCACCTCCGGATCTGTCATGCCCACGGCATCTACGATGTGGAGGTCGACACCTCGGCATACCTGCCGAACGAGTGTGCCGACGAGGTGGCCCGCTTCGTTCACACGTCGCAACCGGGCGCGTTCGCAAAACTTGCCGCGAGGCGGACCGGACAACAACAGATGATCCAGCAGTAATGGCTGCAGTGCCAGGCGCTTCAACAGCAGGCGAATTCCTCGGCCACCCGAAGGGGCTGTTCGTCCTGTTCTTTACCGAGATGTGGGAACGCTTCAGTTACTACGGCATGCGTGCCCTGCTTGTGCTCTACCTCACGAAACACTACCTGTATGGCGATCGTGACGCGGGGCTGATCCTGGGCAGCTACGGCTCGCTCGTTTATGCCATGCCGGTAATCGGCGGCTTGATCGCCGATCGATACCTCGGGTATCGGAAAGCCATTACGTTCGGCGCCATCCTGCTGGTCTGTGGTCATTTTGGCATGGCGTTCGAAGGGCCGCCGGCGACGCTCGAGAACGGCATGATCGTCCGCGATCCCGTTTACCAGCAGGTCTTTTACCTTTCGCTTGCGTTCATCATCATCGGCGTCGGTTTTCTCAAGGCGAACATCTCGACCATTGTGGGTCAACTGTACGATCGCGATGATCCACGTCGCGATGGCGCGTTCACGATCTTCTACATGGGTATCAATATTGGCGCCTTCGTGGCCACTCTCGCCTGCGGCTATATCGGGGAGACCTACGACTGGCGCTATGGCTTCGGTCTCGCAGGCATCGGCATGCTGGCCGGTCTCCTCGTTTTCCAGGTCAACCGGCGACACCTGCTCGGATACGGGGAACCACCCGAAGCCGCACGGCTGGACGAGAAGATCCTGCCCCTGCTGACGCGCGAACGTCTCATCTACCTGGTCGGTGCGCTTTCTGTTTTCGGGATCTGGACCGTTATCCAGCGGACGACGGAGCTCGGGGTAATACTTGGCTTCGCGGGCGGCGCGGTCGTGCTCTGGACGTTATGGTTCTCGGTGTTTCGCTGCGATCCCGTAGAGCGTGACCGGATGATTGTGATGCTTGTGCTGACCGCGACGTCGGTGTTGTTCTGGGCCCTGTTTGAACAGGCCGGTTCATCGCTCACACTCTTCACGGACCGAAATGTCGACATGGGTGGCTTCATCAAGGCCTCGATGTTCCAGTCGCTGAATCCGTTTTTCATCATGACGCTCGCGCCGATCTTTGCGTGGCTCTGGGTTCGCCTGTCGCGATCGGGCTATGAGCCGACGACGCCGACCAAGTTCGGCCTCGCGCTCATGCAGGTCGGTCTCGGGTTTGCAGTACTGGTTTATGGCGCGTCGCTCGCCGGCGAAGACGGCAAGGTGAACATGATCTGGCTCGCACTCATGTACCTGCTCCATACGACGGGTGAACTTTGTATCTCACCGGTCGGCCTGTCCATGGTCACCAAGCTTGCAGTGGCGCGCGTTGCGGCGATGATGATGGGGGTCTGGTTCCTGTCCAGTTCGTTCGCCGCTTACGCCGGTGGTCTTATCGCGGGGACCATGGCAATCGATGAATCCGGTGGTGACGCCCTGGAGCCCCTGGCGGCGCTTGCGGTCTACACAGAGGTATTCGACAAGCTCGCGATGGTATCGATCGGCCTCGGCGTCGTTGTCCTGCTGCTTGCCCGCTTCCTTTCACGCCGTATGCACGGGGTGCACTGATCAGGCAATGCGCGCGACGCCCTGGTAGGTGTACGTCGCCCACTTCGGGCCTGTGATATATCCGGTCGCAAGATCGTCGAAAGTAAAGCCTGTCTGGGTCATCGTCTCGTCGGGACGACGGTTCAGGTTGCAACCGCCTCCAACATGCCGCCAGACCGGATTGATCCGGTTCTGCCATTTCACGACATGTGGCTCGGGGGCTTGCCCGTGTTCGGCAAAGATCAGCTTGCCGGACGGCTTGAGCACCCGCCTCACCTCCGCCAATGCGGCGGCCGGATCAGGAATCGTGCACAGAGTCCACGTCACCACGACTGAATCGAAGCTGTTGTCGGCAAAGTCGAGTGACTCGGCAGACTGTGCGACAAACTCGACGTCGACACGGTGCTTGTGTGCGACCTCCCTGGCATACGCCTGCAGTTCCAGTGACGGGTCGACCCCGGTAACCTTCGTACCGGCACGATAGAATGGCAGGTTGAGCCCCGACCCCACGCCGAGTTCCAGCACTTTGCCGCCCGCAAGCGGGACCAGCTGCTCCCTTATACGTGTCATATCCGGCGACTTCATCGCCATGTTGAGCAATTTGGGCAGCAGGTATTTTTCATAGAGTCCCATGGCACCCATCATAGCAGGCGCTGGCGACGCCAATATAGATGTGGCATCGTTGCGTCCATGAATACGCTTGATCAGGACCTGGCCCGCTTTCGCCGGCTCATCGCCGAGTCCGAAAGGATTGTCGCGTTTACGGGTGCGGGCATCAGTACCGAGTCGGGCATTCCGGATTTCCGGGGACCGAACGGCGTCTGGAAGAAAGTGCAGCCGATCGATTTCAACGACTTCATCCGATCCGAAGACATCCGGCGCGAATCCTGGCGTCGACGCTTTTCCGGCGACAGCCGAATGAGTACTGCCGAACCCAACGCGGGGCACCTCGCCGTTGCCGCGCTGCACCGGATGGGCAAGCTCACTTGCGTCATCACGCAGAATGTTGACGGACTTCACCAGAAGTCCGGCGTGCCGGCCGACCAGGTCATCGAGCTGCACGGCAACGCGAACTACGCCACCTGCCTCGAGTGCTCGCGTCGTTACGAGATGGACGAAGTCCGGCGGATGTTTCTCCCGGATGAGACCGTGCCCTATTGCGTCGACTGCGGCGGCATCATCAAGACTGCCACAATCTCCTTTGGCCAGGCGATGCCCGTTATCGAAATGCAGCGTGCCGAGCAAGCCGTGACCGATTGCGATCTGTTCATCGTCATGGGCTCATCGCTTGTGGTCTATCCGGCAGCGGCGTTTCCGCGGGTCGCAAAAGGAAATGGTGCCAGGCTCGCGATTGTGAACAACGATCCGACTGATCTTGATCCGTTGTGCGACATTGTCCTCCATCGACCGATTGGCGAGACAATGTCACGGGTCATCGACTAGTCGATCAGCTCCCCAACCATTCGCGTCAGCTCATTGATATCGAGCGGCTTGTGGCAGAGATAGGTCAGGTCTTCCGCATTCGATGACAGGCTTGCGTCATCGGTGCAAAGGATCACCGGCAGTGTCTTGTGCCGCGCGTGGAGCCGTTCGATGAACTCAGTCCCGGATAGTACCGGCATGCGATGGTCGACGATCACCAGATGCAGGTCCGGCCCGTTTTCGATACAGAAAGCCAGCGCCTCGCCGGCATCTGCAAACGTGGTGACCTTGTGCCGCATGCCACGCATGAGTTCGGCAATGAATTCTGCTATCGCCGTCTCGTCGTCGATGACGACAACCTGTTTGCGATTCAGCGGAATCGTTGTCGCGTCCGGCCGCTTGCCGCCGAGGCGCTCCATCTTCAGCAATCGGTCGACGGTCTCGAGACTGCGCAATATTTCCTTGTGGTAACGCTTGATAACCGTCAAACGTTCGCCGGCCACGACGGCTTCTTCTTCCAGCATGACCCCGATGAGTTCATGGTATCCGCCCATCGTGGTATTGGCCGTCTGCAGTGCATGCAAGAGGCGCCGGGACGGCAAGCGAGTCGACATCAATTGCCTGCTGAGTGCGACCTTCTCCGAGACATCCGCGATAAACAAGACGGTATCGCCTGTCTCGACAGGTATGCAGGTGACTTCCGCGAACTTTGTCCCCACATCGAGTGCAAGCTGGAGTTCGACCGATGACCTGGGTTCTGCCACCAGTCGGTCGAATCGTTCCCGACTGTCCTGGTGGATATAGCGTACGAACGGTTCGCCCTGGTCGCACGAGAGCATTACGCGCGCTGCGTGATTTGCGCTCACGACCCTGCCCTCGCTGTCGAGTGCGACGATTCCGATCGGGGCGCCTTCCAGCAAACGGTCGATGCCGGCGCCCGCAAGGTGATCCAGGTCGCTCAACTTCTCTCCAATAACATGCCTACTGTCATGAGCAGTTCCCGACGTCCCAGGGGCTTGCCTATCCAGGCGTCAATCTCCCCTTCCGTGCGACCAGCCTGCTCGTCCTCCGGGTTTCCCGAACACATGACGATGCGCATCCCCGGAGACGACATCCTGATCTCGCGTGCAAGTTCGAAGCCGGTCATGCCCGGCATGGTCTGGTCAGTGATGACGAGCGCAAATTCATTGCGATGATCCGCGAACATCGACAACGCCACTCCCGGCGAGTCGGCGACCCTGACATCATAGCCTGCGTCACCGAGAACCAGCGCGATGAAACTGGCGACGGCCGTCTCGTCATCGACCACCAGTATCGTATTTTGTGACGGCATTATCGACCCGTCCGGCTCGAGGGGCGCATCGGTTGTTTCCAGCGGGAAGAACAATCGGAAGACGGTTCGTCCCGGTGATGATCGCAGGGAGAGATGGCCGTGCAATTGATGTACGGCCTCCGCGGCGGAACCGAAGTCTGAAGCGACCGACTCGTCGCGGTCAATTTCCCTTGTGTTCAGTCCGGACTGGAAGAGATGAGGCAACAAATCCCTCGGGATCGCGCTGCCTTCGTCTTCGATCGAGACCGCAAACGTCTCGTCCTCAAATCGGCGTCCGCAGCTTGCGCATTCGATCGATTCACCGTGCCGGCTCAAGCCCGCGACGAGCCGTAACCGGACCGGCTCCGCCATGCTGCGTCTACGCGCAACACAGGCC
>JAGRIN010000101.1 GCA_020443245.1 Pseudomonadales bacterium | reverse complement strand
TGTGTTGCTTTCGTCAGGCAACCTCGCCACGACCCAGGGCGTGATAGGCCAACTCACCAAGGAAGTGGAGCAGGGAACCGGAAAGAACCTGCTCAACTTGCCGCATCTCGAGGATGTTGCTGACTACGTCGGTGAGGTGAGCTTGCGGCAACAGGAAAAGCATACCGGCGGTGGGGCGAGTTACGAATCGAGTTTTATCGTCGGTGGCCAGATAGCCAGTGGTAAACACGGAGCCTACCTGGTTTACCCGCAGGGCAATCACATTACGACATCTGCGGACACGCCGTTCTTGCAGATAGGCGAGAGCAAGTACGGCAAGCCGATACTGGACCGGATCATCGGCCTGTCTTCTCCGCTCGACACAGCAGCTGTTTGTGGACTCGTTTCGATGGACTCCACGATGCGTAGTAACATTACGGTCGGTCCGCCGATCGAAGTGCTGATCTATGAAAAGGACTCGCTTGTTGTGACCCGTCGCTACAAGTTCCAGGAATCCAGCGAGTACCTTCGCCAGATATCCCGAAGCTGGGATGCCAAGTTGAAGGAAGCCTTCAACAGCATGCCGCCCATCGCCTGGAGCGACAACTGGGACAAGACAGCCGAAAACAACCAACCCTGATTGGCGGCGCGAGCCGTCGGCGCGCGGAAATGACATGACAATCAAGGTCGCCCTGAATCACAACACCGAGTACCGCTTCGACAAGCCGGTTACCGTTCACCCGCACGTCGTCAGGCTGCGGCCGTCGCCGCATTGCCGTACGCCGATCCTGGCATACTCGCTCAAAGTTTCGCCGGAGGACCACTTTGTCAATTGGCAACAGGACCCATTCGGCAATTATCTCGCACGCTATGTCTTTGCTGAGAAGACGCGTGAGCTTTTGATTCGCGTCGAGTTGATTGCAGAACTCACGGTAATCAACCCCTTCGACTTTTTTCTCGAGGAGATCGCTGAGAAATTCCCGTTTCGTTATCCGGCGCAACTCGTCAAGGATCTTGGGCCTTACCTTGAGGTCACTGAACGCGGCAAGTTGCTCGAGGAATTTGTCGGTGCGGTGGACCTCACGCCCCGTGGCACGGTGGATTTTCTCGTTGACCTGAACCGACGCGTGCAGCAGCACGTCGGCTATGTCATTCGCTTCGAGCCGGGCGTACAGACCTGCGAGGAGACTCTCAAATTGCGCCTGGGCTCCTGCCGCGACAGCGCGTGGCTTCTCGTGCAGATCCTGCGACGGCTCGGACTGGCCGCACGGTTCGTTTCGGGCTACCTCATCCAGCTCACGGCAGATGAGAAGTCACTCGATGGGCCGTCCGGACCGGAGCAGGACTTTACCGACCTGCATGCATGGACCGAGGTGTTCCTGCCGGGAGCGGGTTGGATCGGTCTCGACCCGACCTCCGGGCTCTTTGCCGGGGAAGGGCACATCCCGCTTGCCTGTACACCCGATCCGGTGAGTGCAGCGGCGGTGACCGGTGCGACCGGCCCTGCCGAGGTCGACTTCCATTACGAGAACCGGGTCACCCGGATCTTCGAGGACCCTCGCGTTACAAAGCCCTATGACGACAGCCAGTGGCCCGCAGTCGAGAAATTGGCCGCGCAGGTTGACGCTGAACTCGAAGCGGGTGACGTTCGCCTGACGATGGGCGGAGAGCCCACGTTCGTCTCGATAGACGACATGGAAGGCGCACAATGGAATACGGCGGCGCTCGGTAAAGAGAAGCGCAAACTGGCCGGCGACCTGTTCATGAAGTTGCGCAAGCGATTCGGCGCTGGCGGACTTGTCCATGTCGGCCAGGGAAAGTGGTATCCGGGCGAGCCGCTGCCACGGTGGGCGTTGTCGCTCATCTGGCGCGACGATGAGGTTCTCTGGGGACACGAAGATCTCATTGGCGATGAATCGAAGCCGGGCAAGGCCGACGGCGAACTGGCCAGGCAGTTTGCCGAGCGTTTTACGGCGGCAATGGGGATCGACACTGACTATCTCGTCGCGGGGTATGAAGACGTCGCGTATTACGCCTGGCGGGAAGGGCAATTGCCCGTGAATCTCGGACCGGACAACAACCAGATCGACGATCCGCTCGAGCGCGAACGCATCCGACGAATTTTCGCTGAAGGACTCGGCAAGGCCGTGGGCTACGCGCTGCCACTCAAGTGGCACGAGGTGGACGAGATCAAGGGATATTGGAAGACGAGTGCGTGGACCTTCCGCAACGAGTACATGTTCCTCGTGCCCGGTGATTCGCCCATGGGGTTCCGCCTGCCGCTCAGCGCTTTGCCGTGGAAGAAGCCCAACCGTACCGAATTTGACGCGCCCGCCGACCCGTTCTGGCAGCAGCCCGGCGTCATTGAAGCCGTCGGTCCTGCGCGCGAAGACAGCGAGGTCCTGCACACGGCGATGTGTTTCGAGGTGCGCAGCGGGCACCTCTATGTCTTCATGCCGCCGGTAACGAGGTTTGCGGTTTATGCCGCCCTCGTGAACGTGGTGGAGGGCGTGGCCGCGGAACTGGGGTGCCCCGTCATTCTCGAGGGTTATGAGGCGCCGCGGGACGCAGGCGTGAGCCTGCTCCAGATTACACCGGACCCCGGTGTGATCGAGGTGAACGTCCACCCTTCGAAGAACTGGCGTGAACTCGCTTCGATCATCGACGGGATCTATGCAGACGCACGCGAATCGCGGCTAGGTACCGAGAAATTCATGGTGGATGGACGCCATACCGGTACCGGTGGCGGCAACCACGTCACGCTGGGCGGCGCGACGCCCGCCGACAGCCCGTTCCTGCGCAGGCCGGAGTTATTGAAGAGCCTGATTCTCTACTGGCAAAACCACCCGGCCCTGTCCTACCTGTTCTCGGGGATGTTCATCGGGCCTACCAGCCAGTCGCCGCGTGTCGATGAGGCCAGGGACGACAACCTCTATGAATTGGAGATTGCGCTGGCACGTATCCCCGAAGGCGAGTGCCAGCAGCCCTGGCTCGTCGATCGACTCCTGCGTAATTTCCTGATCGACCTGACCGGCAACACCCATCGTGCTGAATTCTGCATCGACAAGCTCTATTCGCCCGACACATCTTCCGGTCGCCGTGGACTTGTGGAATTCCGGGCGTTTGAAATGCCGCCGCATTCCCGCATGAGTCTCGTCCAGATGCTGCTCATGCGCGCGCTGATTGCGATGTTCTGGCGGCGCCCCTACGAGGGCAGGCTCATTCGCTGGGGCACTGAACTCCACGACAAGTTCATGCTGCGTCATTTTATCGTCGAGGACATGAGGCAAGTTATCGATGACCTGAATCGGGCCGGATATGCCTTCGACCTCGCGTGGTTCGATCCCTTTATCGAGTTTCGCTTTCCCCGGATTGGCGGCATTCACCTCGGCGACCTGCACCTTGAACTCTTCACCGCGCTCGAGCCCTGGCATGTGCTTGGAGAGGAAGCCACGGGGCAGGGTACGGCGCGATACGTCGACTCGACGGTCGAACGAATACAGGTCACGCTCGACAATGCGGTGGCAGACCGCTACGTCGTCACCTGCAACGGCAGGCGCGTACCGCTTCGGGTTACCGGAACGCGGGGCAAGCAGGTGGGCGCGGTCCGTTTCAAGGCATGGGAGGCTTCCTCCAGCCTTCACCCTACCGTTTCGACACACAATCCTCTCATCTTCGATGTGGTGGATGTGCTGAACAAGCGTTCGCTGGGCGGATGCACCTATTACGTGTCGCATCCCGGCGGCCGCAATTATGAGACGTACCCCGTCAATGCTGCGGAAGCCGAGGCCCGGCGCAACGCGCGATTCTGGGAAATCGGCAAGACCCAGGGTGCGATTCGTGCGCCGAAGGACGAGACCCGCCCGGAACAGCCGCTAACGCTGGATTTGCGCTGGCCCGATCCGAACTGACGACTAGGCCTGGGTCTGCTCCTGTTCGACCACAACCTGCGCGCCGAACCACGTGTCGCGCACGCTGCGGTGAATTTCGGCGAGATCCAGCTGCACGTCGTCGATGAACTCGTGCAGCTTGGCAGAATTTAGCAGGGCAGCCACGTCGCAGCCGGCGATGACGCGCTGGGCATGGGAGATGGCCCTGACTGTCGCATCCTGTCTCGGCAATTGCGCGCAGCATTCGTAAACCTCGCCAAGGCAGTGTCCGACGGCCCGCGGGAACTTCATGTCGCGCAGCAGGAAATCGACCACATCTTCGCCATTCACGCGGTCATGCACGTGCTGGCGATACATTTGGTAGGCCGTCAGCGAACGCAGCACGTTCATCCACAGGATGTTCTCGTATTCCGCGACAACCGTGTCGGGCTGCATCAGATGGAGGCACCCGACGTCCAGGATCCGGGTCGTCATATCTGCGCGTTCGAGGTTGCGGCCGATCTTGATGAAGTTGTATGCGGTATCGCCGCTCATGTTGCCGGCCAGTAGCCCGGTCAATTGGTGGCACAGGTTCATCACGTCAGCGAGGAAGCGATGCCGACCCTCACGTCGCAGTGCCTTGTCGACATTCTTCTTCACGTAGAGATGAAGCTCGTTGACCCGCTCGAACGCTTCTGCGGGAATAATCTCGCGAGTGGTCCGCGCGTTCTCCCGCGCGCGACGGACAGCCGCGCTGAGCGATGCGTTGTCGTCCTCGAGCAGGAACTTGATGACGTTGCGCTCGTCGACCCGCTGGTAACGCTGGTTGAACTCGGAAGGGGAGCCGGTGATATCGATCATGCTACCCCAGATGTGTTTCACCTTCGGCAGGTCCAGGACGAGGTTGGTGTTGACGCTGATGAGTCGCGCCATGTTTTCGGCCCGTTCGACGTACCGACCGAACCAGTACATTCTTTCACCGACACGCGCCAGCATCAGCTGTCTCCTCCCGGTGTGTCCGCTACGATCCACGTATCCTTGCTGCCGCCGCCTTGCGATGAGTTGACGACGAGGGAACCGCGTACGAGTGCGACGCGAGTCAGGCCGCCCGCGGTCACGAATGATCGGTCACCCTGAAGGATGAACGGGCGCAGGTCGACGTGGCGCGGTTCGATGTTGTTGTCGCACAGTGTCGGGACCGTCGAGAGGCTGATGATGGGCTGGGCGATGTAGTTCCGGGGATTCGCCTTCAGCAGCCGTTTCATCTCTGCGGTCCGGCGCTTCGATTCGCGTGGGCCGATGTACATGCCGTACCCACCGGACTCGTTGGCGGGCTTGACGACCAGGTTCTCGATGTTCTTCAGCACGTGGTCAAGCTGCGTCTTGTCCGAGCACATGTAACTCGGCACGTTCGGCAGGATCGGGTCCTCGCCGAGATAGTAGCGGATCATCTCCGGCACATAGGTGTAGACCACCTTGTCGTCCGCGACGCCCGCACCGGGCGCGTTCGCCAGCGCGACGTTGCCTTTTTTCCAGGCGCGCATGAGTCCCGGCACGCCGAGTACGGAGTCCTTGTTGAAGACCTCCGGGTCGAGGAACAAGTCGTCGATTCGCCGGTAGATCACATCGACGCGCGACAAGCCTTCGACTGTCTTCATGTAGACGCAGTCGTCGTCCCCGACCACCAGGTCCTGTCCTTCGACGAGTTCGGCCCCCATTCGCTGCGCAAGGAACGAGTGTTCGAAATAGGCCGAATTGTAGATGCCCGGCGTGAGCACGACGACCTCAGGGAAGTCTTTCGGCCGCGGCGAGATTGAACTCAGTGTATCGAACAACTGCGTCGGGTAATCGTCCATGGGCAGGATGTGGTATTCCTCGAAGAGTTCGGGCAGCACGCGCTTCGAGATGTTGCGGTTTTCGAGCATATAGGAGACGCCGGAAGGCACGCGGAGGTTATCCTCCAGAACGTACACGGTGCCGTCCGCGTCCCGAATCAGGTCGGTGCCGCAAATGTGTGCCCAGACCCCGAGTACCGGCTGCATGCCGATGCATTCCTTGCGGAAGTTGCGCGAAGACCTGAGCAGGTCCGTCGGCACCTTCTTGTCCTTGATGATCTTGCCGTCGTTATAGACGTCGTTGATAAAGAGATTGAGAGCAGTCAGGCGCTGGGTCAGGCCCTGCTGGATGCGCTCCCATTCACGCTGGCGAATGACGCGCGGAATGATGTCGAACGGCCATTCACGGTCGATATTGTCGCCTTCGCTGTAGACCGTGAAGGAGATGCCGAGCGTCGTGATGGCGAGTTCCGCGTTGCGGCGACGCTCATTCAGTTCGCGGAGACTGCTGCGCTTGAGGAAGTTGACGAGTTGTCCCATGCCGGGACGTGCCCTCTTTTGGGTCGTCAGCAACTCATCGTAAATGTCAGCAGAGGTCTTGTAGCTTTTCAGGTCCATAGTTCAGGTCCATAGTCCCTAACCGACAGCGATCTACTGGTTACTCGTTGCGAAAATCGACTTCGAACAGTCGATAACCTGTCTCGATCATACCAAGATCAAGATAGGTTTGTTGCGCTCTCGTGTTTTCTTTTTCGACATAGAGGCGGATTCCGCAGCAGTCGGGGGCCGCACGTGCCGCGTTCATTACATCGTCGTAAAGCGCCCGGAACACGCCGAGACGACGGTAATCAGGGTGGACGTAGACACTCTGGATCCACCAGAAATTCCCGCATCGCCAGTCGCTCCATTCATAAGTAATGGCGAGGCACCCGGCGGCAGCCCCGTTTGCCAGGGCGACCAGATAGAAACCCGCGCCACGGGTCGAGAGCAGGTACTCTACGCCGGGCAATATGTAGCGCTCTTCGAGTTGTTTGTCTTCGGTCTCGAGCGCCATGGCGACATTGAAATCGGCAATCGTACGCGCATCGTCAATCCGCGCGGGGCGAACGGTGATATCAGTTTTTGAGGTGGGCATCGAGGAATCGGTCCATCAGCGTGTATCGGTGAATATTGGTCGCGCGCCCGGCGAGGCCGTGCTTGGCGCCGGGGTAGTTCATGATCTCGAAGTCGATGTTGGCGTCCTGCAACACCTTGTAGAGTTTCGTGCTATGGGTGAACAACACGTTGTCGTCCGCCATGCCGTGAATCATCAGCAGATGTCCCCTGAGTGCGGTCGCGTAGCCAAGGACGGCACTCGACGCATACCCGTCCGGGTTTTCTGCCGGCTTGCCCAGGTACCGCTCGGTGTAATGCGTGTCATACAGTGCCCAGTCGGTAACCGGCGCCACGCTGATTCCACACCTGAAGTCCCGGGACTTCATCATGAGCATCAGCGTCATGTAACCGCCGTAGCTGTGTCCAAAGACGCCAATACGGTCTGGGTCGACCCAATCGAGTGACCTGGCGAATTCGACTGCGAGGAGTTGGTCTTCGACTTCCGCGTGACCGAGCATGCCGTGAATCGGCGACTCGAAAGCCACACCACGATTCGCGGTACCACGATTGTCGAGCTGGATTATTCCGTAGCCACGACTTGCCATATGATGATGCCACGGCGACAGCCACTCGTTGGTCACCCGCTGCACGCCAGGGCCGCCGTAGACGGAAAGTATGAGCGGATACTTGCCGGGCCGGCGAGGACGCACCGTTCGGTAATGGAGCACCTGTCCGTCCGCCGCATGAAGCGTGCCGAATGATATGTCGCCCATCGCATCACGGAAGGCGTAAAAGGGATGATGCAGGTCGAACGCATTGCGCGAGATCGTCGTCGTCGCTGTGCCGTCTATACGGCACAGTCGAACTTCGGGCGGTGATGCAGCAGATGAGAACCGGTCGACAAAATGCGCGGCGCCCCTGTCGACGTCGACCTGGTGCGAGTAACCTGGTTGGGTCAATCGGGTGATTTCGCCGTCACCTGCGAGCGATGTGCGGTACAGGTGTTTCTCCAGCGGGGTGTCGGCAAATCCCTCAAAGAACAGCGCATCCCGTGTTTCGTCTATCGCGACCAGTCGCTTGACGCACCATTGCCCACTTGTCAGTGGGGTGGCTTCTCCTGTCGGCGAAAGGCGATAGAGATGCGCAAAACCGGTACGGGCCGAACACCATACGATGTCGGGCGACGACTTGAGCGGGTGGCAACAGTCGTGGAGGTTGATCCAGGTGTCGCTCGTTTCCCGGCAGAGCCGTGCGGGTTCACCGCCCGATACCGGCGAGACGATCAAATCGAGGCGCTTCTGGTCCCGGGACTGCACCTGGACGGCAAGAAGCTGCGAATCCGGCATCCACGTGACCCGTGCGAGATAGTCGTCTTCCTGCGCGGTCGTCTGTGGCCACCGCGTATCGCCGTCGATCTCGACGACACCCAATTGCACCCGTGCATTGTCCTGGCCTGCGTACGGATAGCGCTGGGGATAGAGGCGAAAATCATCAGCGTCGATCTCGAACCGGTAGCTCAGCGCGACCGGTGATTCATCGACTCGAATGAAGGCGATGCGCTGGCTGTCCGGAGACCACCAGTAGCCGTCGTAACGGTGCATTTCCTCCGCCGCGATGAATTCGGCGATTCCGCTGGAGACGGTCTCGCTTCCGTCGAACGTGAGTCGGGTTTCCTTGCCGGATTCGATGGAAAGAATGAAGAGGTCGTGTGCTTTCACATAAGCGAGGTACTCGCCGTCTGGAGAGAACTTGACGTCGGTGGCGAAGCTGTCGGCCGCCGTGAGCATGGACATCTCGTCTGTCGAAAGGTCATAGAGACAGAGAACCCCGTCGGCCCCGAATGCGACTGCTGGTCGTGTTGGGTGCCAGAAGTATTCGACGATGCCGGCCTGGGTGATGCGCAGGCGCTCGCGCCTCGCTTTCTCTTCATCGGAAAGCGCGCGGGTAGCGAGGGTCGTGGCATCGATGGCGAGGCGTGCGTGCCCCGTGTCGACGCGATATTCCCAGAGATTCAATCGCAGCGGATCGTCGTCGGCCCCTTGTAGCCAGGCGAGTCGACTGCCGTCCGGTGAAAAACGTACAGAAACCGGCGTCGCACCCGACAGGTCGGG
>JAGRIN010000100.1 GCA_020443245.1 Pseudomonadales bacterium | reverse complement strand
TCACGGCTGGCGCAGGGTGCGCCCTGGTCGCACCTTGCGGTATGAAAAGCAGTGCGCTCTGCACGTTTCCTTCTGCACCGGCGAATCGCAGGTCCTCTACCCGAACCTGCCCGCCATCAGTCTGGACAAATGCCGCAGCGAGGCTACCGACAACCACGAGGAAGAGAGAGATGAACAGGCGGTATCCGGACATGGCAGCGGCTTTTGAATTCTTGTTCTGGCTGGCACTATAGTCTAGCAAAACAAAGGAGATCACCATGCCCGATCCTGCGCCCGGTAGTGCCGAGTGGCTCGGACTTGTCACCGAGGACATCATCGACCCAGAGCGGCCCATCATCGATCCACACCATCACCTGTGGCGTCGCCCGGGGAACGATTACCTGATCGATCAATTGTGGTCAGACACCGGGTCCGGCCACAACATCGTCAAGACGGTGTTTGTCGAATGTCGTGCCGAATACCGCGACGATGGTCCGGAACACATGAAGTGCCTGGGTGAAACCGAATTCGTCGCCGGGCAGGCGCGGCGAAGTGCAGAAGGCGGACCGGGCAAGGCAGAGATCGCTGCGATCGTCAGCAACGCCGATCTCCGGCTTGGCGCGGCCGTGAGGGAAGTCCTCGAAGCGCACCTCGAGGTCGGGGACGGCAAGTTCCGCGGCATACGCCACGCAGGCGCGCGAGATCCCCATCCGGAGGCGCTCACAATTCCGGGACGTGCACCGGAAGGTCTCTATGCCATGCCGGAATTTCGTGCCGGTATGAAAGTGCTTGGCGAGATGGGCCTGACCTATGACACCTGGCACTACCACCACCAGAACCGTGCATTCGCAGATCTTGCCCGCGCTGTGCCCCAAACGCAGATGATTCTCGACCACTTCGGCACACCGCTGGGTGTGGGGCCTTATGCCGGCAAACGCGAGGAGATATTCCTGCAGTGGAAGGAAGACATCGCGGAGATCGCAAAGTGTGAGAACGTCGTCGCCAAGCTCGGCGGTCTCGCCATGCCCGACAATGGCTTCGGTTGGGACAAGAGAGCAACGCCGCCGACTTCCGACGAGTTCGTTGCGGCGCAGGCGCCCTACTACCTTCACGCGATCGAGTGTTTCGGGCCGGATCGCTGCATGTTCGAAAGCAACTTTCCCGTGGACAAGCGCTCGATCAACTATGCCATCATGTACAACGGGATGAAGAAAATCGTTGCGTCATTTTCCGAGTCGGAGAAAGACATGATGTTCCATGGCACCGCGGCCAGGATATACCGCATCGATTGATCGTGCCTGCACAACCGCTCGTCAGGTGGTTCGGCGTTTCGATAGCGATCTACTGGCAGCGATCTCGCGGAACACTGAAAATAGGGGTTTCGGCGCAATGCTTATTGAAGGAGAAAGGGAAATGACCGTGTTGCGAGGGCTATTCGCCATCGCTCTGCTGATGCTGCTCGCGAGCTGCGCGTCACTCAGCAAGGACGAGTGCCTGAACGCCGACTGGCATACGATCGGTTTTGGTGACGGCACGCAGGGCCTCGCCGCGGGCCAGATCGACGAGCATCGGCAGGCCTGCGCCAAGTACGGGATCGCGCCTGATCTCGAGGCCTACCTGGCCGGTCGGGACCAGGGCCTCGCCCAGTACTGTCGCACGGACAACGCCTGGCGTATCGGCGTGTCGGGGGGCCAGTTGAACAGTGTCTGTCCGCCGGAACTGGAAGGACCCTTCCAGGATGCCTGGTCAGCGGGCCATGGTCTCTGGTCCCGCCGCGATGCACTGAACCAGGTCGAGTCCGACATCCAGTCGCATCACAACCAGATCGAGAAAATCGACAAGCGAATCACGAAGAAGAGTGCTGACCTGATCGCAGATGACACCGAAAAAGAAGAACGCATCCGGCTGCTTGCCGAGATCAAGGACCTGAACGATCGGAAGAACCGCCTGAAAGTCGAGCTTGTTGATCTGGCGGCTGAGCGTGAAGCCCGCGCCGCCGACCTCTCTGCCTACGAAGCCAACGTCTCGTCAAACTACTGACTCAGATCGGCAGTTCGCCCTGGACGATAACCCGGTGCATGTGGCGGCGCTTGCCGTCGTAATCGTTCATTGCGTAGTGGAACACGCTACGGTTGTCCCACATCGCGAGCGTCCCCGGCTCCCACTTGAATCGCGTGACGTACTTCTCCTGCGTCAGGTGTTCGTTCAAAAAGGTGATGATCGGCATGCTCTCCTCACGGGTCATGTCCTTGATCCGGTGGGTATGCGCGCGCCCGCAATAGATGCTCTTTTTGCCGGTCGCCGGATGGGTCCGGATCAGCGGGTGTTCGACCTCACTCTCGGCAAACGCCTCATTGCCCCCGTAAGCAGGCCCCAGGTCAGGCGACGAGGCCTTGAGCTTCGCGTAAGCACCGTCCTTGCCGTGGACGATTTTGGGCGAGTAGATACCGACCACACCGTCCAGCATGCGACGCAAACCCGGTGAAAGGTCCTCGTACGCCGCGGTTGCATCGGCGAACAGGGTATCTCCGCCTTCGTCGGGGACTTCGACGGCATAGAGTACCGTCGCCGCCGGCGGGCGCTCGAGATACGACGTATCGGTATGCCAGCCACCACCGAAATTCACCTTTGCGTCGGGCTCCTTGATGATGGGAATGACATTGGGGTGCTGGTCGACGGCCTTCATGAACGGATACACGTCCAGGTCCCCGAAATGGGCGGCAAAAGCCGCCTGGTCGGCTGGCGCCAGCGACTGGTTGCGAAAGAACAGGACGTGGTGGGTATGCCAGGCGTCCCGTATCTCTTCCCGCACTGCGTCATCGAGCGGCTTCGAGAGGTCCGCGCCGCGGACGATGGCACCGACCGGGCCGACGGCAGTATCCACCTGTATGTGCTGGTAGCTCATGTGATGATGCCCTCCTTCCTCTATACTGTAGCGCGCCAAAGCGCCATAAGAAACGCTCAAAGACAGGTACTTGTGCAATGCCAAGCCAGCGCCCTAACCAACGCGTCGTGGTCATTGACGGTGACGATGCGTCTCCGGAGGCCATGATTCCGTCGGTCTCCCTCGTCGAGTCCATGGGACTCGCGATCGACTTCGTCCGCCCCCCCATCGGCGAGGCCGCGAAGGCCGAATTCGGGGAGTACTTTCCGGACCAGACACGTGATGCGATCGACCAGGCCGACGCGACCTGGTTCGGCTCGACCAGCGGTCCCACTACGGCTGCGCTGTTCTACCTGCGATGGGGGAAACAGACCTACGCGAACGTACGTCCGTGCGAATGGATGCCCGGGATGAAGAGCCCGCTCGCGCAGCCCGAAGGGCTCGATTTCGTGATCATCCGCGAGAATCTCGAGGACCTCTATCTCGGCCTCGAAGGTGAGCTTTCTGACCTTGCCGGCCTGAACCTGACCTCGCGCAACGCACGGGCTGCCCTTTCGGACCTCGGTCCCGGCAAGTACGCGATCAAGGCAATTACCGAGCGCGGCAGTGAACGGGTCATCCGTTTCGCGTTCGAGCTTGCGCGCAAGCGCGGCAAGAAGAAAAAAGTGACTGTCACGTCGAAGTACAACATGCTGCGCGTCTCCGACGGTTATTTCCGCGAGATCGGCAAGGAAATTGCCGCGGAGTATCCGGACATCGAGTTCGATACTTACATCATCGACGACTTCCTTTGCCGGATGATCACAAAGCCCGGAGATTTTGACGTGATCGTCATGCCGAACCTGTATGGTGACATCATGTCGGACGGCGCGGCAGGCCTGTTGGGCGGACTCGGGCTCGCGCCCTCCGGTTGCTACGGCGACGACTACGCCTACTTCGAATCCGCCCACGGTACGGCGCCCGACATCGCCGGCCGGAACATCATCAATCCAACAGCGACACTGCTGTCCGCGGCCATGATGCTCGATTATCTCGGGCATACGGATGCATCCGACGCCCTGAATCACGCCATTCGAGAAGTGTACCGGGAAGGATCGGTCCTTACCCCGGACCAAGGAGGAAGCGCCACCACGACCGAACTATGCGACGCGGTGTCCAGAAATTTACAAGTGAGAAAAAGTGAAACCTGAAGTAATCAATATCAAAGTGACCCCGAACGGGGAACTCGAAGTCCTCTCGAAGAACGAAGTCAGCAAACTTCTCGATACAAGCCAGGGCGGCCTTTACCGTACTTACCGCAAGTGTTCCCTCGCCGTCCTCAACTGCGGCAGGGACGTCGATGACGCCAAGATGCTGCTCGACCAGTACGCCGACTTCGACATCAAGCTGATCCAGCTCGAACGCGGTATCCGCATCGAACTCGCCAACGCGCCGGCCGAATCGCTGGTCGAGGGGCGGATGATACAAGGGATAAAGGAGCTTCTCTTTGCCGTACTGCGAGACATCATCTATGTCAGCAACGAGATCACCGATAACCCGCAGTTCGATACCGAAAGTAGCGAAGGTATCACCAACGCGATCTTCCACATCCTGCGCAACGCGGACATTTTCAAGTCGAACAAGCCGCCTTCGATCGTCGTGTGCTGGGGCGGGCACTCCATCGGTCGTACAGAGTACGAATACACCAAGGATGTCGGCTACCAGCTCGGCCTGCGCGGCCTGGACATTTGCACCGGCTGCGGCCCGGGCGCGATGAAAGGCCCCATGAAGGGCGCAACGATCGGCCACGCGAAACAGCGCAACAAGACCGGACGTTACATCGGGCTCTCCGAACCCGGCATCATCGCCGCCGAGCCCCCTAACCCGATCGTCAGCGAACTGGTCATCCTGCCGGACATCGAAAAGCGCCTCGAGTCCTTCGTCCGCGCCGGACACGGCATCGTGGTGTTCCCCGGCGGGGTCGGCACACTGGAAGAAATCCTCTACCTGCTGGGGATTCTCCTTCACCCTGACAACAAGGGGGTGCCCTTTCCGCTCGTGTTTACAGGTCCTGAAGGCTCACGCGATTACTTCGAGCAGATCGACCTGTTCATTGCCAACACGCTGGGCGATGAGGCGAGATCGCGCTACGAAATCATCGTCGACGATGCGGTGGCTGTCGCCGGCCACATGCTCGAAGGCATGCGTCGCGTTCGCAAATTTCGCAAGGCGCGCAACGACGCTTACTATTTCAACTGGTTGCTCAGGATCGACCACGAATTCCAGGTGCCGTTCGTGCCGACGCATGAGAACATGCGCGCGCTGCAGATCCACCGGGATCAGCCGGCCAACCTCCTCGCCGCCAACCTGCGCCGGGCGTTCTCCGGACTGGTCGCGGGTAACGTGAAAGAAGAAGGCATTCGGGCGGTAGAAGAGCATGGTCACTACGAAATCTCGGGCGACCCCACCATCATGAAACAGATGGACGCCCTGCTTCACTCATTCGTCGAGCAGAACCGGATGAAACTGCCGGGCAGCCAATACGTTCCCTGTTACAAGATCGTGTAACGCCTTGCCTTCAGGCGTCGCGGAGCCGGTGTACCCATAGCGCGGTGCCACCGGCCACCGCCGCCGGCATGAGTACGAGATTCAACACAGGAATCGCAAGCGCAAGGTAGGCGAGGATGCCGAACCCGAGGGCGTCGATCTTGCGCCGGCCAAGAAGTGCCCGCAGGTCGCCGAAACTCACCTCGTTATTGTCCGCCGCATAATCCGCGAACTGCACCGCCATCATCCATGCCCCGAACACGATCCACGCTACCGGTGCGGCTGCGTTGACGGCTGGAATCAGCGTGAGGATGACGAGTGCGACAAGACGGGGAAGGTAATAGAGAAGTTTGACGACTTCGCGCACGACAGAGCGGACCAGGACCGTGAGAAGCCCCGCATTGGATTCGGGCGAACGACCCGTCAGCTTCTCCTCGACTTTGACCGAAAGTAGTGCATTGAACGGCGACGCGATAAGCCCGGCGACGATCGTAAAGAGGTAGAGCAAGACAAACAGCGCTACCAGTGCCGAAAGGAATGCGAAGACACCCGACAGGAATGAGAGCCAGTCGGGCAGCGAGTCCCGGATGTACTGGCTGACCGCATCATATTGCGAACCGCCCCAGACAATCAGTCCCGCGAGCACAGCGATGTTGATCACTGTCGGCACAATCACGTACTGGCGCAGCCCGGGCCGCCCGATCAGAGAAAGACCCTCGAAGAAACAGTCGAAACCCGATACTTTGACCTTCGCCATTGTCACGCCCTGCTCAGGTAATAGTCCTTGATCGGCAGGCTGCGGATGCGACGACCGGTAATGCGATACAGCGCATTACAGACTGCAGGCGCGACGGGAGGTGTACCGGGCTCACCGATGCCGCCCCACTTGTCACCACCGGACAAGGCGAAATGCGTTTCGATTACCGGCGTCTCTGCCATGGTGAGCATACGATAAGTGTCGAAGTTCGTTTCGAGCACGCGCCCGTTTTCGATCGTCAGTTTGCCATACAGCGCGGCCGTCAGGCCGAACACGATGCCGCTCTCGATCTGCTCCTCAGCCGTCATCGGGTTCACAAGGTTGCCGCAATCGACCACGCTCACGATCCGGTCCACTGTCAGCCCGCCCTTCTCGGTAACGGTGACTTCCGCTACCTGCGCGCAGATCGTGCCGAAGCACTCGTGTATGGCCATGCCCTGCGCAGATCCGTATGCCATACGCTTGCCCCACCCGGATTTCTGCGCCAACTGGTCAAGCACATTCAACATCTCGGGCCGGTCTGCAAGGTACCGCTTGCGGAAGTGCAAGGGGTCCATCCCCGCGGCAGTCGCCATCTCATCCACGAAACACTCGAGTGCAAACGCATTCTGCGACGATCCGACAGAACGCCAGAACCAGGCAGAGAGATAGGTGTTCTTGATGGTGTGCGTGATCCGCTTGTTGGCTACCCGATACGGCATGTTGGAAAGC
Source organism: Pseudomonadales bacterium (assembly GCA_020443245.1). GTDB lineage: Bacteria > Pseudomonadota > Gammaproteobacteria > Pseudomonadales > Azotimanducaceae > JANQJA01. The sequence continues at coordinate 2,037 of JAGRIN010000100.1, read as the reverse complement.
CCCTCGACCGACGTCGGGTCAACGCCGTTCTTCACTGCATCAGGATTTATGCCCGACAGTATCGAGTGCGTGACGGAGTGATTCGTGTAGGCAATCAGGTTCTTCGATATGTCGAACCCGGCCTTGAACCGAATGGCCGCCATCGGGCGATATTGGCCCTGGCGGCTGTCCTCCTCTCGGGTCCAGATCATCTGCACCGGTTGGCCGACTTCCATTGCGACCTGCACCGCCTCGCGAACATAATCCGGATGGCTCCGGCGCCCGAACCCACCGCCAAGAAAGCAGTTGTGTACGTACACGTTCTCCGGCGCCACGCCCGCGGTTTCTGCCGCAGCCTTCAGGGCCGACAGAGGATCCTGTACCCCCGCCCAGACATCGATGCGACCAGGCGAAACCTGTACCGTGCAGTTGAGCGGCTCCATGCAGGCATGAGAGAGATACGGCACGACATATTGCGACTCGATCACCTTGTCGGCGAGATCCATCGTTTCGGCCGCCTTGCCCTGGTTATCGACCAGCGCGCCTTCCTTGTCCAGGGCAGCGACAAAGTCACGCTGCATGGAATCCGAAAACGCCCGGCCGTCCTCACCGATGTCCCACTCGATCGGTAACGCCTCCGCTGCCGTCTTCGCCTGCCAGAACGTTTCAGCGACAATCGCAACGCCGCGCTCGAGTCGCACGGCCGCGATCACACCGGGCTTGTCTCTCACCGCATTGAACCTGAAGCCCCGCAACGTGCCCGAAAGCACAGGACAATGCACAACCGCCGCATACACCATGCCGGGCAAACGAACGTCCATGCCGAATACGGCTGACCCGTCGACCTTCTCGGGGACATCCAGTCGCGGCGTCGGCAAGCCGATCAAATCGAAGTCCCTGGGCGATTTGATTTTGACCCCGGCCACCGAGACCTTCGCGGCATCTGCCGCCACCGCGCCATAGTTGATCGAACGGCGAGTGGGCCTGTGATAGACCTTGCCGTAATCGGCATAACACTCTGCGGGTGCAACGTTCCATCTTTCCGCCGCCGCCTTGACCAGTCGCTCACGAGCCTCCGCGCCGGCTTGTTGCAGGTAGGGCCTGGAGTGGCGCACCGCACTGCTGCCTCCGGTCAGCATCCGATTGTAGACGCCCCCTTCCCGAACGCTGCGGTTCGCATCGGCATATTCGGCACGGACGTTCTTGAAATCGGCTTCGAGTTCATCCGCCACGATCATGGGCAACGATGTCATGACGCCTTCGCCCATTTCGGACTGCGCAACCCGGATGGTAATCGTGTCGTCCGGATCGATGAGGATCCACGCGTTGATCTCACTGCCGCCGGTTGCCGCGTCAAACGGCTTCGCTTTGCCGAACGCCGGAACGTGAAACGCGAGCATGAGTCCGCCCGCCGCGGTCGCAGAGGATTGTATGAACCGGCGACGCGTAACCCGGGTCATGCGTCCCCCATCATCGCCGCAGCCTTGTGAATCGCGGCACGGATGCGCGTATACGTGCCGCAACGACAGATGTTCGTCATGGCCGCATCGATATCCGCGTCGGACGGCCTGGCGTTGCGCTTCAGCAACGAGACCGCCGCCATGATCTGTCCGGACTGGCAATAGCCGCACTGCGGCACATCTTCGGCAATCCACGCCTGCTGGACAGGATGACTGCGATCTTTCGACAGGCCCTCGATGGTCACGACCTCGAACGACGAGGCCTGCGAGACCGGGGTCGAACACGCGCGCACAGGCTGCCCGTTCAGGTGCACGGTACAAGCGCCGCATTGCCCGATACCACAACCGTACTTCGTACCGGTCAGGTTCAGGTTATCGCGAAGTACCCACAAGAGCGGCGTGGCAGGATCCACATCGAGTTCGTGGTCCTGCCCGTTGATGCGCAGTCTGATCATCAGATGCGTTCGATGATCGTTGCCGTACCCATGCCGCCACCGGTACACATCGCGATCAACGCCGTCGTCTTGTCGAGACGTTCAAGCTCGTCGAGTACCGTCTGGATCAACATCGGTCCGGTCGCGCCGATCGGGTGGCCGAG
>JAGRIN010000099.1 GCA_020443245.1 Pseudomonadales bacterium | reverse complement strand
GGATGGAAAGATCGAGGCAGGTTATACGTGGCTCGGGTATGACCAGGGCCGGATTCCGGCGACGCCGCTCGTCTCTGCCGTACCGTTCGGCATGGAACCGTGGGAGTTTGCCGCCTGGTACTACGAAGACGAGGGGCAGGCTTTGACCGAGGCGCTGTATGCGCCGCACGGCGTCCACCCGATCCTCTGTGGTGTCGTTGGGCCGGAAACGGCAGGCTGGTTTCGTCGCCCTATTGAATCCATCGACGATTTCAAGGGCCTGAAGATCCGGTTTGCAGGACTTGGCGGCAAAGTACTGCAGAAGCTCGGGGCCTCGGTGACGATGATTCCTGGCGGAGAAATCTTCCAGGCGCTGGAGAAGGGCGCGATCGACGCGACAGAATTTTCGATGCCGGCAGTGGACCAGATGCTCGGGTTCGACCGGGTCGCGAAGTTCAATTACTTTCCGGGCTGGCACCAGACTTTTACAGCAGCACATCTTGTCGTGAACGCGTCGACCTGGGCCGCCTTGCCGGACGGCGACAGGGCTGAGATCGAGATGGCATGCACGGCGGGCGTAATCCGTAACCTGTCGAGAGGCGAGGCGATACAGGGCAAAGTCATCGAAGGATTTGCCGCGAGCGGGGTGACGCCGACGGTGCTGCCGCACGATGTGTCGAAACAGTTGCAGGCCGTCACGCACGAAGTGCTGGAAGAAGAGGCTGCCAAGGACGAAGACTTCCGGCGGATTATGGATTCGCAGGAGGCGTTCTTGCGCCATTACCAGTCGTGGAAACAACGCGCTTACCTGCCGAGGGACTTCTGAGGCGCGATGGAACTCCCGCACACGCCCTTCTCACGTTTCATCGAGCGCTGGATCCTGCGGATCGGCGAGGCGGTGTCGTGGGTGTGGCTACTGCTGCTCGGCATCATCGTGCTGAACGTGGTGATGCGTTACGTGTTCTCCGAGGGCAGGATCGAGTTCGAGGAGATTCAGTGGCATCTCTACTCGGTCGGTTTCCTCGTTGGCTTGTCCTATGCGTACTCTCGCGACGCGCATGTGAGGGTCGATGTCCTGCGCGAACGGTTCAGTGACCAGACGCGCGCGTGGATCGAACTTTACGGCATTGTCCTGCTTCTGCTGCCCTTTATTGCGCTCGTCATTTATGCGGCTGTGCCGTTCGTGCTCTCGTCCTGGGCATCCGGTGAAGTGTCCGAAGCGCCGGGCGGGCTCGGTTATCGGTATCTCATCAAGGCAACGCTGGTTCTCGGCTTCCTGTTACTTCTATGCTCGACGCTCGCACGTCTGAGTCGTGTCGTCAGCTACCTGTTCGGGACGGGTGAGGATTGATGTCAGCCGGGGATATCCTATCGCTGGCGATGTTCGTCTCGTTCATCGTGCTGATCTTCACGGGGTTTCCGGTGGCCTGGGTGCTCGGCGGCCTTGCCGTGTTGTTCACCGCGATCGGCATCATTGCGGACGTGGACTTCCACCTGCCGGTCGCGATGAGCTGGGATTACTCGACCCTCGTCGTCGATCGCATGTGGAATGTCATGAACAATTGGGTGTTGGTCGCGCTGCCCATGTTCATTTTCATGGGGCTCATGCTTGATCGGGCCGGCATCGCACAGCGGCTTTTGACAAACGTGTCCAGATTGTTCGGACGGGTCGGCGGTGGTCTTGCGGTGACCATTGCACTGATCGGCATCCTGCTCGCGGCATCCACCGGCATCATCGGCGCATCCGTCGTCCTGCTCGCCCTGCTGGGGCTGCCCAAGATGCTCGAGGCCGGCTACAAACCGGAGCTCGCGGTCGGGACCGTTTGCGCGGTCGGCACGCTCGGGATCCTGATCCCGCCGAGCATCATGTTGGTGCTGATGGCGGACCGTCTCGCCATGCCGGTCGGTGACCTGTTTCTGGGCGCGGTTTTCCCGGGCGTTTTGCTGGGCCTGCTTTTTATCGGGTACATTCTCATCTACGCACTGCTCAGGCCCGAAGTCGCACCCGTCCCCGCGGAACGTGAGGCGCTCGACGGCCGCATCGTGGTGGACGTGCTCATCGCCATCCTGGCGCCGGCCGGTCTCATACTGGCAGTACTCGGTTCCATCTTCTTCGGTATCGCGACACCGACTGAAGCCGCTGGTGTGGGCGCTTTTGGGGCAATGGCACTGGCGTGGACCAACCGACAGCTCGACCGACGCGTGCTGCGGGAGGTGCTGCGGGAGACGACGCGTACGACGGCCTACATCTTCGCGATCTTTCTTGGTGCGACGGCCTTTTCTCTCGTTCTGCGCGGGCTCGGGGGCGATACCCTCATTCGGGGCATCCTGACGGGATTGCCGTTCGGGCCAACGGGCGTCGTGATCGCGATCCTCGCTTTCACCTTCCTGCTGGGCTTCTTCCTTGACTGGATCGAGATTACGCTCATCGTCCTGCCGCTTGTGAGTCCGGTGGTCGCCGAACTGGGATTCGATCTCGTGTGGTTCACGATCCTGTTTGCTGTCTGCCTGCAAACGTCGTTTTTGACGCCGCCGGTCGGCTTCGCCATCTTCTACCTGAAGGGGGTCGTCCCACCCGGCGTGTCGGTCGGCACGATCTACCGGGGGGTCATTCCCTTCATCATTTTGCAGCTCGTGGGCCTGGTTGTGCTCTTTTGTTGGCCGGAACTTGCGACGTGGTTGCCGACCAAGGCTTACAAGTAGCGAGCCTGCACCCCACTGGTGCATCCAATTTGCACGCCCGGCCGCTTTTGGTGCACATCGGTGCCCATGTGGGGCCCGGACGGGCACCGAAATCTCCTAACACATTGACTTGGAACGCTTATTGCTGATTGGCACACCCTGTGCTTTCCCATAGCAGGCGAATCTGGCGCCGGGAACGGCGAAAAAAAGCAATGTGCAGGAGGAAAGTAATGATCAAGCACACCAAGAGGGTAGTAAGTCTGTTGATGATGGGAGTCGCGCTGATGCCGGGTTTGGCATTCGCGGACGATCTGAGTGCAGGCGACACTGCCTGGATGATTACCGCCACCGCGCTGGTTCTGTTCATGACAATCCCAGGCTTGTCATTGTTCTATGCCGGTATGGTGCGGAGTAAAAACGTACTGTCGGTCCTGATGCAGTGTTTTGCGATCACGGGACTCGTTACGATTCTGTGGGCCATTTATGGCTACAGCCTCGCTTTCGGTGACGGTGGCAGCATGAATGCCTTCTGGGGCGGCTTCGATCGAGCTTTCCTGTCCGGCATGAGTGTCGACGCGATGAGCGGGACCATTCCCGAATCCGTCTTCATGACTTTCCAGATGACGTTCGCGATCATCACGCCCGCGCTGATTGTCGGTGCGTTCGCTGAGCGAATGAAGTTCTCGTCGATGCTGTGGTTCATGGGCCTCTGGTTCACGTTCTGTTACGCGCCGATCTGTCACTGGGTCTGGGGTGGCGGCTGGCTCGGCGACTACGGCGTGCTCGATTTTGCCGGCGGCACAGTCGTTCACATCAACGCGGGTATCGCCGGCCTGGTCGCGTGCCTTGTGATGGGCAAGCGTAGCGGTTACCCGACGACGCACATGCCCCCGCACAACCTGGGCCTGACGGTGATCGGCGCTTCAATGCTGTGGGTGGGCTGGTTCGGCTTCAACGCGGGTAGTGAGCTTGCTGCAGACGGCACGGCCGGTATGGCGCTCGCTGTCACGCAAATCGCGACGGCTGCCGCGGCACTGGCCTGGATGTACGCCGAATGGATTGTGCACGGCAAGCCAAGCGTCCTGGGCATCGCCTCCGGTGCGCTTGCCGGCCTGGTCGCCATTACGCCGGCTTCCGGTACGGCAGGTCCGATGGGTGCGATTGCCATCGGTGCCGCAGCAGGTGTGGGTTGCTTCTTTGCCGCCACAAAGCTGAAGCGTGCCCTCGGCTATGACGACTCGCTCGACGTATTCGGTGTTCACGCGGTCGGCGGGATCATCGGTGCACTGCTGACGGGTGTGTTCGCTGCCGAAAGCCTGGGTGGCGCCGGTATGGCCCACGAGACGATCGGTGGGCAGGTGGTTGCACAGGTTATCGGGATCGCCGCGACGATCATCTATACCGGTATCGTGAGCTTCATCATCCTGAAGGTGCTGGATGTGGTCATGGGACTCCGTGTGACCGAGGACGAAGAATCCCAGGGCCTGGATATCTCCCTTCACGACGAACGTGGTTACATCCTGTAACCACGACAACGAAATTCCCTCTCTACGGGCGCTCCTACGGGCGCCCTTTTTTTATGTGTGGCCGGTACCACGGATCCGGTGAATCATCCGGAATGTCATCGACGATGTCCTCTTCCCGGAAAACCTCGAATCCCCGTGAGACGTAGTTGCCCAGCGCATTGGGATGATCCAGCGAACACGTGTGCAACCACACACGTTGGCCGCCAAGCGTGAACGCCTTGTCGATTGCGTCTTCCAGGAAGCTGCGACCGAACCCTCTGCCGATCATCTGCGGCATGAGGCCGAAGTAGCAGATCTCGACGCTTTGGTTCGGTTCGGATTCAAGTTCGAAATACCCGATGGGTTGTCCTGCGTGGTAGCCGACCCACAGCTCCACATTCGATTGTGCGAAGCGGGTTTCCCACTGTTCATGGGTCCAGCCGAGGCGCATATACCAGGTCCAGGGCACACCCACCGCGGCGTAGAGAAACCGGGCGAACTCGGGCGTGGGGGTGTCGACGTGCGCCAGGGTGTATCCCGGTTGTCCTGCAGGCGGGGCAGGTCGCGTCAGTAGTTCGAGGTGCCAGACGTGAATGGCGGTTCTCACGATTGCTCCCGGTAAAAGGAAGGGGAGTCTGGACTGCGCGGGCGACGATTGCAAAGGACCCGGAACGAAAACGGGGCACCGTGGTGCCCCGTTTTATCTACGTGCTGGTACGGTCAGTTGGCGAGGATGATACGAATCCTGTTGGCAACAACCTGTGCGCGGTCAGCCACCTCGCCCAGCAGGTCGATGAGCTGGTAGAGGAACATCACCTCGACCGGGTCCATGCCGTGTTCCAGTTCGAACAGGTGGCCACGGAGAACGCTTTCCTGATGGTCGGACTCCCGCTCGCGGTCGTCGACAAGATCGACGCCTGCTTCGATTGCGCGGGTGCGGCTCTGGATGAAGCCGGTGCCGACGAGGGTGTCGAGGTTGTGCAATGTGTCGTTGAGCGCATTGACGGTCGAGATGGATTGCTCGACGCAGCGCCGGAACTCTTCGGCGAGCGCGGCCGGCACATTCATCGCGCGTCCACAGGCGAGACCGGCGAGGTCACGCGCGACATTGGCAATCTTGTCCTGGGCACGGATCAGTTCCAGCAAGTCGTTGCGCGAGACCGACAGGAGCAGGCCCGTCGGCAGGTGCAGCCTGACTTCCTTCTTCAGTTTGTCCGCCTGCTTCTCCAACGTCGCGATCTCGTCACGGATGTCGTGTGCGCTCGTAGTCGTGCTCGAGCAGCGCCGAGAAGAAGGGCTTCAGCGTCTCCGCGGTCTGGTTACAGACCTCCATGTGATGCTTGATCGGTGTGATCAGCGAGTCGCCGAAGAGTCGGGAGAAGATGTCGGAAGGCTGGCTCATAATGGTGCGCCAATGGAAAATGTTTACTATAGCAAGATTTATAAAGATGTCTTTATCTTTTCTTTATAAAACCTTGTTTTTCCGTCGAAAGTGACGGTTTTGCCGACGAATCGGGGCATCGTGCCCATTTTCGCGCGAACCTGTGGATAACTTACGCCAAATTTTCCACAAGAAGAAGCCCCCCTGCCTGAAATAAAGGGATAAGGGGTTAGTAAGCGTTAACCCAAATACGTCGTCAGTTGATCGACACAGCGTAGGCTTCGAGGAGTTCCAGCGGGACGATGTCGAGCGCACGTATGTGGGTGTTGGCGAGGAAGACCCGTGGCGCCATACCCTTTTCGTGTGCCTCGAGCCAGCGCCCGGCACAAAGACACCAGCGATCGCCCGGTTTCAGCCCCGGAAACGCTATCTCGGGATGCGGCGTCGACAGGTCGTTGCCGGCAAAGCGCGAAAACTCGAGGAACTCGCGGGTGACCTCGACGCACACCGTATGCGATCCCGCGTCTTCCCGGCACGTGTTGCAGTAGCCGTCACGGAAGAAGCCGGTCATCGGACGGGTGCCGCACGGTTCGAGCGGCTCGCCGTAAACGTTGAGGGCATTATCCTTGACGATGTCCATGATTGTCGTCCGGGTTCAGGCCAGTTTGTGCAGGCGGTTCAGGTTGCCCCATCGTGCAGGATCGAGATCCTTGCCTGCAAGGCCGGGGAAGTCGGCAGGGTAGCGATGCGCCCGATAGATACTGACAGTCGGTTCGCCACGCTTGTTGTTGTTGAGGAACGGATTGATGAATTCCCAGACGACCTGCCCGTCACGCGCAACCTCGAACAGCCTTCCGCTTGTGCCTTCGCACACCAGGATATTGCCGGTCCAGAGCCTGGATGCGCCCGAGATGTGTCCGCTGAAAAACTGGTGCATCGGTTTGCCGTTGTACTGGAACGCAATTTCGTCAGTCTTCGGATCGACTTCGATAACACGAGATGCGGAATTGCCGTTGTCGAAGATCATCACGTTGCCGCCCGGGGTGAAGGTCGGATTGTGCTGGCCGTGGGTCTTGTCGAACTTCCAGGTGAGTTCGCCCGTTTCGCCGCTGATGATGGCAACGCGGTCGGCGTTTCTCGCCGAGAACACGATGTCGCCGGCGTCGTTGACATCGATCCCGTTCAGATGAGTCCACTCCCACCGCCTGATGTTGAAGTAGATGGGGTCCTTGACCGGATCGAGCAGTTGCCAGGTGTGGATCCGGCGAATCTCGTTCTGCTCCCGGTCAATCTCGACAATGTCGTCACCGAGCAGGCGCGGCAGTTTCTCGCGCGGCTTTTTCGTTCCTCCTTTCACCTTGCGGTGCAGGTCCTCCGGTAGCTCCACCCATTCCGGCACCATCGTGTTGCCGTTGGGAAGCCTGTGGAAGTCGTGATGTTGCGCACGATTGACGTACTCCCAGACGACCTCGCCCTCCCAGTTCACCTCGCAGAGCGTTGTGTGGTATCCGCCGAGCCGGGTAATGTGACGCTCGAAAGGCGGCGGCGCCTTTGTAGGCTCGTCGGGAGGTGGGTCAGGCAGATTGACGTCGGAGCCGGTCATGAGCAAGTTGCCGTTTTCGAGCAATCGGCCGTAACCGGGATGTATATGATTGAATTTCCAGCTGTGAACGACGCGCCCTTCGATGTCCAGCAGGTAGGTTCGGCTGTCGCCATGAGGGGTGAAGAGGGTGTAGCCCTTCGATGACAATTCTCGCAAATGCCATGTAAGACCTGTCTGGCGGTTGACTGACCAGCCCATGGGTGTCTCCTGTCAGGGAATCAGATTTCGTCGAAGTTGCCGTGGCGTCCTTTTCCTGCCGCAAACCTCGATGCGCCGTCACGGGTTTCCCCGCTTCGGATGACATCGAGGCCCATCCCGGTCTCCATTTGCAGCGCATCGTCAAGCGGCATCGTCCACTGGTGATAGGAGGACAGGCGGTCGCTTCGCATGCAGCCTTGCGGGAATTTGCCGAGGGATGTCGCCAGTTCGATTGCGGCGTCCAGCGCGTGGCCGCTGGGCACGATGCGATTGGCGAGCCCCATCTGGCGTGCCTCGTCGCCGCTCACACCACGACCGGTGAGAATCAGGTCCAGCGCGTGGCTGTGACCGAGCATCCGGGAAAGGCGGATGGTGCCGCCATCGATGAGCGGCACGCCCCACCTTCGACAATAGACGCCAAATACCGCATCTTCTGCCGCCACGCGCAAGTCACACCAAAGCGAGAGCTCAAGGCCGCCCGCGACGGCAAAACCTTCCACCGCCGCGATAACGGGTTTGCCGAGCAGCATACGCGTCGGCCCCATCGGGCCGTCACCGTCTCGCAACACGCGGTTGCCGCGACCGTCTGCGACTGCCTTGAGATCTGCCCCGGCGCAGAATGTGCCCTCGGCGCCAGTCAGGACCGCAACATTTGAAGTCTCATCGGCATCGAAGGCGCGGAAGGCATCGGCGAGCAGCGCAGCCGTAGGACCATCGACCGCGTTTCTTGCATGTGGCCGGTTGATGGTCACGATCGTGACGTCTTCGTGCCTGGTTACAATCACGCTGTCCATCGGCGCTCCAATCCGGTCCGTCCCGGTCGACGTAGAATGACGTATTGTTACACGAACACCAAAAGCATGCTGGATCGCGCACTGTTTCTCTTTCGCCGGGACCTTCGGCTCGCCGACAACACGGGCCTCATCGAAGCGGCCCGGCGCGCGCGCGAGGTGATACCGGTCTTCGTCTTCGATACGCACGTCCTGTCACGTTTTGAAGGGCACTCGATGCGTCTTGCGTTCCTGATCGAGTCGCTGGTGCAACTTGAAGACGCCATCTCGCGCGCCGGTGGAAGCTTGCGTGTGTTTGTCGGTGATCCGGCTGCGGTCATCGGGGACTTGATGACGCGCGAGAACATACCGCTTGTGATGGCATCCCGCGATTACACGCCCTTTGCCATGCGTCGTGACGAACGAATTCTGTCCGCCTCGAACCAGAGTTTTGTAGCGGTGCCGGATGCATTGCTGAATGAACCGGAGAGCGTCCTGAAACAGGACGGTACACCCTACCAGGTCTTCACGCCCTATCACCGCGCCGCACAATCGCTGCCGGTCGCCGGACCACAATCGGAATCCGAAGTGACTTTCGGCAACGTTCAGTGGGGGCACACCCTGCGTGATGCACTGGCGCTCGTGGCACCGGGTGTCCGGGCCGGCGACAGCCCGACGCGTGCAGGCAGGGAGGGCGCGCTCGAAGCGCTCGAACACGCCCTGTCGCTCGACGACTACGAACGCTCCCGCGACGTGCCGTCCGAAGCCGGCACCAGCAGACTCTCCGCACACCTGCGGTTCGGGACCC